>JAPPKV010000415.1:0-730 GCA_028819775.1 Gammaproteobacteria bacterium
TGCAGCCGTCCGACAGACAACTGGTGGGAAGCGACAGTGGGTGTCCCTTGCGAGGCCCTCCTTGCGAGGCCCTTCTTTGCAGGGCCCCGGTGGGTGTCCCTTCGAAGCCCCCCTTCTTTGCGGGGCCCCGGTGGGTGTCCCTTCGAAGCCCCCCCTTCGAAGCCCCCCCTCGAAGCCTCGGTGGGTGTCCCTTCAAAGCCCTTCCCGGTGGGTGTCCCTTCGACGCCCCTCCTTCGAAGCCCTCCCTCACGGTGGGTGTCCCTTCGAAGCCCCTCGTCCGGGCCTCTGCCGGTGCTGTCCCCCGGTGGGTGTCCCTTCGAAGCCCCTTCGAAGCCCTCACGGTGGGTGTCCCTTCGAAGCCCTTTCGAAGCCCTCCCTTCGAAGCCCTCCCTTCGAAGCCCTCCCTTCGAAGCCCTCCCTTCGAAACCCTCCCCGCGACTTGATTGTCTGGGGATCGTCGCCGTGGACAAAGTGTGGATAACCCCGTCAGCGCTGTGCCATTGATCAAGAGGGGGGGTCTGTTTTCGTGTCGCCAGGGAGTCAGTTTCTGGTGTCGCTTGACAGTCGAGGCGTGACGAACCCTAGCGAGGCGTCGCCACGGACCGACGAGAGCCCTAGGTGCCGGGCTTGTCCCGGCCCGAGCGAATTCGCCGTTGCGTGTGGCGCGGGGGGGGGGGGGCCCCCCCCCCCCCCCAAAAAAGAAAAAATTGGGACCCCGCCAAAAAAAAAA
>JAPPKV010000415.1:740-2782 GCA_028819775.1 Gammaproteobacteria bacterium
GGGGGCCCGCCCGGCCCCCTGTTTTGCGTTTGGGGGGGGGGTGGCCGGGCCCTTTTTTTTTGGGGGGGGGGGTGGGGGGGGGGGGGCCACCCCCCCCGCCCCTACCCTCAACTGTCAAGATGGGAACCGCTCCAAAACACTAGTCCGAGGTTTGAGGATTCAATCTGTCGAAGAGCTCAAGTTGGCGCTGGTCTTCAGCAGAATCGCCCAAGGACGCTCGGAATTCCCCCATCAGTTGTTCCGCGAGCTTGTGTTGGCCGGTGCGTCGCAACTGTGCGCCGTAGGAAGTCACGACCAAGGCGTCCGAAGGGTCCAGTTCGTGGGCTTTGGAATAGTATTCAAGTGCGAGGGACTGATGTGCGGCCTCGGGTGAGCCCGCCAGGTCTCTGGCCGCGCCGTTGTACGTTCGCGCGTCCGCCGTAGCGCCAGCAGCCTCGATACGACGCGCCCATTCACTCTCCACCGCACCCCAATCCTCGCTCGCGACAAGGTCCATCATCTGGAACACGTTGCGCATTCGGTTGGGATCGAGAACGCTGTCGGGATCCCGCGCTAGATCATAGGCGACGGCCTTGGACAGGGGCTCTTCGCCGAGTTCGTCGAGGAGAATCTTATAGCTTCCGTTACCGAGCTCAGCGGCAGCCAGCCCCGCGTACCAAGTTGCGCCGAGAACGAATTGGCTCATCGCCGCGTCCGACGAGACCGAAACGAATTCGTCGTAGTGATCGATCACAAATTCGACCAGCTCATCGCCCCTTGGTGTCTTGTCCCAGTAGGTCGCTATTAGCCGGGCATCGGTTTCGTTGATCAAGTCCGAATGTTCCAGCCCCGCAAAGTAGTCGCCCGCGACCTTCTTCAGCTCTGCGAATTGCTGGAAATCGAAATCGCCGCCCATGCCGGTTTCGACAATCGCAGCATCCAGATAGTCCCGCACCACTTCCGGAGACCGATCGTCGTTGTCGAAGCGTCGCTTGATCGTCTCGAACTGCGACTCGGTCTCACCCAGCATCCGGCTGAACATGGCGATGAACTGTTCGCCGGACATGCCGCTCGTGGCGCGACCGATCTCCACACCTTCGTTGTCGAGAATCAGGTAGGTGGGATACGCCTTCACCTCGTAGCGCGCGGCGATTTCCGGACCCCCGATGGATTCGTCCTCGGCATCCAGCTTGTAGTTCACGAATCGGGCGTTGAAGTACTCGCCAACCTCCGGCAGCGGAAAGACGGTCTCCTGCATGACGATGCACGGTCCACACCAGTCCGTGTAGATGTCCAGAAACACCTTCTTGCCCTGTTCCCGAGCCTCGCCGAGTGCGTCGTCGAAGCTGCCATGGAAGAACTCCATGCCAGGTGCCGCATGGCTGGCAGTGGGCTCACCTTCCACAATCGCCGAATCGCCGCAGGCGCACAACGCCAGAAGCCCGACCATGCACCAGGCTCTTGCCAAGCTCGTCACGACGGTTGTCCGGTATGCCGTTGCGTTCACGTCGGCATCACAGCAAGTCAAGGGACTTCGACACCTCGAGATAGCTCGTACGCCCCATGATGTCTACGCGTCGCGGGTCGAACGGTTGGCGCTGATCGACAAACGGGAAGTCCGCATCCGTGAGGTTTCGGATGCCCCCATCGAGTCGCCAGCCGTCACCGAATTCGTAGCTCCCGGTCATATCGAACCAGGTATATTCGTCGACGCGATCCTGCACCCGCGAAATAGTGTTTTCGTAGCTGCTCGAATGGTTCATGTTGAGCGTTGCTGCCCAGGGGCCATTGTTCCAGGCGAATCAGGCCCGATACTTCACCCGGTCGGGCCCGTACAAGGTCTCCTGCGACTCGACCGCCTCGCCGCCGGGCAGGAATGTCACGCTGCGCTCGTAGGTGTAGGTGCCGGAAACCCCAACCTGCACATGGCCCCAGTCGGGGTCGAAGTCGTAGCTCATGTCGAGATCCGCCGCCCGGGCCGTCTCCAGCGAGAAGTTCACCGGGAATAGGTTCCATTGAACGATATTGCCGCTTGCGTCACGTCCAGCGGCGACCCCTACGAA
>JAPPKV010000415.1:2792-8936 GCA_028819775.1 Gammaproteobacteria bacterium
TTGAACAGCACGGACGAGGACGATGCGACGACCTGCTGGGTATCTATTTCGGAATAGGTGGCCGAAATGCGCAAGCCGGACAGGATACCGCCGGGGTTGAAATCGAATCCGACGGTCAGGGTGTCCGAGACTTCCGGCTTGAGGTTAGGGTTGCCTCCGAAGTTGGTCGGATAGACGCCGAAGGGCGAACCTGTTTCCGGATCGGCCAATACGCCGGCGCCGGCGAGTATCCCTGGGATGATGGTGGAGAAGAAGGTAACCCTCGGGTCTGGTGCGCCGAAGAGCTGGTCGAGCCGCGGCGCCTTGAAGGTATCGCCGACGTTTGCCCGGATCTTGAGGCCGGGTGTGAGGTGCCACGCGATGCCAACGGACGGCGAGGTTTCGGCGAACGTCCGCTCCTCGTTGCCGCTGCCGACGCCCCCGAACGGCCCGTTGATGACGTATTCCTCCCATCGGGCCGCCGCCCTCAATTCCAGGGAATGTACCCCCGGTATGGAGTTGCCGTCGCTGACGATCGGGATCATGACCTCCGTATAGACCGCGTTGACCTCCCGCTCCGGCGCCGTTTCAAGCAAGGTGGTTGCGAGATATCCCGAGAATGTTCGGGAGTCTTTTCGGTAGTCGTAGCCGAGTACGCCCGCGATGTTCCCCCAGGGCAATGCGAACAGATTGCCGTTCGCAGAGACCGAATACTGCGTGGTGTCGTTTATGTCGGTTGTCGGTAGCGACCAAGGATGCGTGGAGACCTCGAACAGGTCGGCGACGGCCGCCTCGGTCTGCTGCGACCCGTCGCCGAAGAGATTCAATGCGGTTGCCGGGTTCGAGTCGGCTAGACGCGCCGAGAGTTCGGTCGCGCCAGGTCCGTCGAACGCGCGAATCCATGCTTCCTCCTCGGCGTACTTGACGAAGGCATCGACTTGCCAGTTTCTGAACGGCAGTTCGGCAGTGGCGCCGAGCACCACCCCGTAGCTGTCGGTCGCAGACTGATTCGTGGAGGGCTCGATCAAGCCCCTTTCCGTCTCGGTCTGAAAGTGATAGCCCGCGAGCAGGGGCACGCCGGTATTGTTGAACGCGTTGCTGGGGGGAACGAACGCATTTCTGGCGAAGATCCCGCCGCGTTCGGCGTAGCTCTCATAGCTCGCGTAGTTGAACTCCATGTAGCCGTCGATGAACTCGCCGAGTTCCTGTTCGATGGACAAGAAGGCCGTTGTTGACTCCCGCTCGTCGGTCAGATGTTCGGGAACGGAATCCCATGGCGCGAGATTCGCCATGGAAATGTCCGCGAGCGTCACCGGCACCGTCCCGTCTCTCGAGGGATCGACGCCGCCGAGAGGCTGAAAGGTCTGCGCGTTTCTTATGATCAGGGGATGGAATGGCCCCGGCGGCGATCTCTGGTCCGATCCACCGAGGGAGGTGTAGTCGAGCGTCGTAAAGCCCGTTTCTGCGGCAACGACCGGATCAATCGACTCGATCCGAAGGCTGCCGCTTAAGGACCCCGACCCCCAGCCTACGCCAAACGTTGGGGAAATCAGCAGCGAATCGCCGCCATGGGCGCCAGTGGTGTAGCGCAGGGCGAGTTTTTCCTCGGCGTCATAGCCTTGCCTCAGAATGAAATTGATGACGCCGGCAACCGCATCGCCGCCGTAGATCGCGGCGGCGCCGTCGGTGAGCACCTCGACGCGTTCGATCGCGGAGAACGGAATCGAGTTGAGATTGATGTTCGAACCCTGGATCGTCGGTGTTGTCGCGGTTCGGCGACCGTTGATCAGTACCAAGGTGCCATCCGAGCCAAGCCCCCTTAAGTTCGCGGTCGCAACGCCGAGCGTGCCGACACTGCTGGAGTTGTCTATTGCGGAGGTCTGCGTGTGTCCCGAGTAGTTTTGTGGCAGGGCACGGACAAACCCCTCGACGCTGTCGATCCCCATGCGTTCCATGTCGCCCATGGTGAACACCAACACCGGCGAGGTGGGGCTCGAGCCCCGCAGCCGGGTGCCCGTCACCACGATTTCCTCCACCGGTCGGGGTTCCGGGTCGGGGGAAGCTTCTTCTGTTTCCGAAGCGGCTGCGGCCGATGGTGCATCGGACTCCTCCGGGCTTTGAAGCTGGGCCAGCAGGAGCGGTTCAGCCCGCACGTTGCGGACCACCGCCGCCAGCTCAGGCGCCGTGGCACTCTCTTGCTTCACAACGACGAAGTCCTTCGCTTTGAACTCGTACACCAGTTCGGTCGCGTCGAGGGATCTTTCAATAGCCGAGCGAACCGATTGGCTGCCACGCACTTCCGGAGATTGACTCTCGTCCACGACATCCGGAACGAACACGATTTGCACGTCTCCGACCTCTGCGATCTCCAGCAGGGTCTGGCCGGTGGCTTGAGGATCGATGTCGAACTCGACTTCCTCGGCGTTCGCAGAGTTGAACGCCAACAGGGCGCAAGGAACTGCGCACGGGATGGCGAACCGAGTCGCCCAATTGGAAATCAAGGCATTACGTATCATGTTCGTCCTGCTAGGGGCTGTGGTTGCATTGGTGTCCCACCCGGGAACCATCGTTGGTATAGAACGGCTGGGATGATCGGTTCCTCAATGGAAAATGGCGTCTGGCGAGTACGCAAGTCGTCAACGAGCAGGCGCGGATACCTGGCCGCCTGCAAGGAGAGTGTAAGCATCGAGGCCATCAAGGGATCTGGCCGCGATGGGCAATCAGCACGAAGCGGTCCGGGTGCCGAACCACCTCGATGGGATGGATGTCCTCGAGCGACGAGAGCAGCAGTTCCACCTGGCCGGTCATTTCGACCTGATCGAGGTTCAGGACCGCGCTGATCCGCAGGTCGGCGATCGTGCTGTCCTCAATCAGAACCTTCACCGGACTGTAGCGATTGACCTCGCTGATCACCTCCATCAGCCTCTGATCCTCGAAGCGAACCCGGCCGCTGCGCCAACTCTGCAAACGTTCAACTTCGTCGATGCTGTCTTCCTTGACGGTTTGCTGATGCTGTTCGAACGTGGCTACGGAGCCCGCGTTGAGAATCAGACTCCCGGCTTCGAACCTCGCCAGGAACTCGGTCTGACGCGGAAAACGAATGTTGTCGTCGGTTACGGCGACCTTCCCTTCCGCTACCGCGATTTCCAATCGATGGCCCGACAGGTGGACGCTGAATTTCGTGCCGAGCGCTGTGACCACGTGATCGCCGGCCCGTATGGTCAAGGTCCGCTCAGGATCCTTCGCAACCTCGAGGAAGACCTCCCCGAAATCCAGCAGGATGCGCCTTCCTAGGGAATCAAAGTCGATGAGTATGCGCGAGCCCGAGTTGAGCGTAACGCTGGACCCGTCCCGCAGCGCGAAGGTCTGCTGGTCCCCAAGGGCTGTTTCGAGGATCTGGGCCTCGTCGGAACCGACTAGAAACGTCTTGGCCAACACGCCCGTCACGGCCACCAGAAACACCGTCGCCGCCACGGCGATCCAGCGACGATCGAATCCTGTTCGCCTCCGGGCACCTAGAGCATCCCGGGTCAAAGCCGCGATGTCCTTGTCATTGGCCAGGTCTCCGGACAGGTCCCGCAGATGCAGCAGATGCTCGTAGACCTTCCGATGGCGAGGGTCTTCGGCGAGCCAGGCGTGCAACTCCGACTCATCGGTGGCGGTCATGTCTCCGGAGTACAGACGCATGACGAACCACTGGGCACGGCGCTCCGCGGGGTTCGAGGAGTCCGTCCGGGACCCGTCAATGCGGCCCTTCACCTTACCCTTCACTAGTCCACTAGCTCCGGTCGACACGTCGTCGTAAGTCCGAGAGCGCCTGCATGATGTGCTTTTCGACCATGCTGACGGAGACGTTCATCGTGTCAGCGACCTCTCGGTAACTTAGCCCCTCGAACCGGTTGAGCACGAACGCGTCTCGACAATCGGGCCTCAACTTCATGATGGCCGCTTTCACGAATCCTAGCTGTTCCTGTGTGGAGACAACCTCTTCGGCCGAGATCTCCATACCGAGCGTTTTTGCCCCGTGCCTCGTCACGTCGTCGTATCTCTGTCGCGTAACGGCTTTCCTGTAGCTGTCCCTGATGACGTTCGTGGCAATCGAGAACAGATACGACCTGACGCTGTCTAGGCTTCGAGAGAGCCTCTCTTCCACGCCTTCCTGGCGGGCTACGCGCAGGAAGGTCTCCTGGACCACGTCTTCTTGGTCGGCCTGGTCGGCGTGTGCGGACAGGCGTGCACCGACGAAGCGCCGCAATGCCGGTTCGTGCTCCAAGGCGATGCGCCGAAGCGCGTCTGACGCCCCATCTTTCCTTCGAAAGTTGACAACGTTCGACGTGTTGCGCGTAGTCAATGTCCGGTTTGTCCGCAACATGCTTCCCGTATAACGGACAACGTGCTCAGTGCCTCAAGACCGATTCGCAGTCAATGCGCCGCCTTGGCGCCAAATCGGTCAGTGGAGGCCGAGATTGGCTTGTCGCCAGATCGTGAAATCCCAAGATACGTCCTCCCGATATTCCATTGACGCAGTCGCCGGATCAAGTCCGAGATCGGCGAAAGGCGTGATCCCTTCGATGGCGGCTTGCGCATCCTCCAGTCTGCAGGCCCGGCCGGTCTCCCTACCGGAAAACAGCGAAAACGCCGCATGGCCCGTCCCCACAATCGCTCGCCGCAAATCATACGGGCGGGGCGAGCAGATTCGGCGGGCGCGCACGGTCACG
Source organism: Gammaproteobacteria bacterium (assembly GCA_028819775.1). The sequence goes on from JAPPKV010000415.1 coordinate 7,490, forward strand.
CTGCCTTCTGCGAAGTGTATTCCTCCCACCAGCGCGTACCCGTCCAGTCCGCCCGAGGTAGCGAGGGTACTGCGGCCAAAAAAAGTGGCTACGTCATTGGTCTTCATGAACCGGGTCAACGGTTCATCGTCACCACCGATGTGCAGGACGTACGAGTCCCAGCGATCCGTGCCCGCAACCACGATGGGAGCCTGGGATTCATCCAGGGCGATAAGGACACGTCCAGCCTGGTAGGGGGTGTAAGGGTCGGTCTCGACGGGCGCCGCTTGGCAGCGGTACATCTCGATGGTAAGCGTGCCCCGACCCGTCGATGGATCCAGTCGCGGCCAAAAGTTCGGTCCTAGGATCGACTGCAACGCAGGGCCGGCGACGGGGTAGCTGATGCTTAACGCCTCGCAATGGTTGGAACGGCCAGCGACCCAATGGTCAAGGTCTCGGATCTGCTCTGTCGCGCAGCCGCCCAGGTGCGGGAGGCAGATAGCCAGGATTCCGGCAAGCAAGGTCGACTGGTTGCTTCCCACTGCTCTCGACCGCATCTATCCTGCGACGAATGGTACCCGGATTCCTCTCGGGCGATGAACCGGAGGCAGGCTTGTCCCACGCAAGCGCGGCCACCGACGTGACGGCTGGCCGCTGCGCTTCGGCCGCCTAGGGCGGGATCACGCCTCCGCCTTCGTCCCCATGATGGTGGGCAACTGCGTACGCAGCCCGATCGCGTGCTCGATATCCACCTGGAAGGCGACACCGGTGCCGGGCTCGGTGTCGAACCGGCCTTCGCGGCCGATGCTCGCAAGAATATCCTCCGCGCGAGCCGCGGAGACGAGGAAGAGAATGACATTGCGGGACGCCCAGAGGTCGAGCCCGAGGAACGTCTTCTGGGGGATCAGTCCCTCGCCGCGTACGCCCGTGATGATCGTGGCACCGGTTGCCCCGGCCGCCCGGGCCGCTTCGATGACGGCGTCGGTGCGCGCGTCGTCGACCAGCGCGACGATCAGTTTGAGCTTCATGTCGCCTCTCCCCTAGTGTTTCGATTCCGAACCAGCCTGACAATGCTGACATCGTCTCGACTGCCACCGCCACAAGGCAAATGGAGGAGTACCGCCTTGGAAAACAGGAACATAGGCATGGTTCACATCAACGTGTCGTATGGACTGTAGCCTCGTTATTTCGGAAGCGGCACACTGGAACGTCTGGCCCGCCGGAAGCGGTTCAGCCACGACGTCGCCATGCTGTAGCCAAGTACCGACATGATAGGGAACACACTCGCGAACGCAATCAGCCCGAACCCGTCGACGAGCGGGTTGCGGCCCGGCACATTGGCAGCCAACCCGAGACCGAGGGCCGCCACGACGGGCACCGTGACCGTCGATGTCGTCACCCCGCCACTGTCGTAGGCGAGCGGGACGATCGAGCGGCTCGAACGGAACGTCTGCACGATGACCACCAC
>JAPPKV010000433.1 GCA_028819775.1 Gammaproteobacteria bacterium
GCGGCGGGGTCACTTCGAGCAGCGCCGGCCCCTTCGGCCGGCGGCGCTTGATCAGTTTGAGTGGATTGAGTCTCATCTTCATGTCCGTTCGTGGTGGTCGCGGAAACCGCGACGATGGGTGTTCGTTCGTCCTCATCTGGTCATTGTTCGGCCCCCGCGTTCCGTCGGCTATCCTCTCTATGTAGTGCACTAGTTCGGAGTTCGGTAGGGCGCGGGCGTCGGTATAGCAAGTGATTGATCGGGGCCGGACGGGAGTGTTGCCTGAGACACCCTGGTGCTGTGCGGACAGCCTGAGGCCCTCGATTGCGGTCGGGGGCGTGTACAGGAATCCGGACTCGATTGCAGAGTGCAATCGGGGCCGGATCTCCAGTCCTGGGCTGGACTTCGTGCCTCCTACCGGGAGTGAATCGCAAGCAGAGGGGTGCAAGGGCTCCTTCCCCCTGGATTGCAGTGAGATTGCAGTGAAGTTGCACTTGGATTGCGGTGTTGGCCGGATTGTCCGCGGGTGGGGCGGGGTTACGGACACCTCGTGGACACGAGCCCCCTGTGTTCCAGGCGACAGGCGGGGAGGGGCCGGGTGAGCCGGCGGGGACGCGAGGGGGCTCCCAGCGACGAGGTGTTGCTTCAGGCGCTGGACCGCCTGGTCGAGCGCGAGGGCATCGTCGAGGCGGGCGACCAGCTGGGCGTCAACTACCGCACGGCGGCCAAGTGTCTCGAAGAGCGGCACGTCAGCCGGCGGATGCGCCAGGCGCTGGAGAAGTACCTGCGCGAACAGAGAGAACAGGAAGAGCCGGGAGACCAGGCGACTGCTCCGGTGCCGGACGAACAGGGGGGTGGGGAGGAGGCCGGTCTACAGGAACCTGGGGAGGACTGGCGGCGGGCAGTGGACGAACTGCGGGTCGAACTGGCGTCGCTGCGAGAACGGGTGGAGGCGGTTGAGGGCCATGTCTCACGGGGGCCTGATCACGGAGCTGGCGGGGTCGATGTGGACGATGTGGATGCCGGACAAGGGGTTGAGCAACGGCGGCCTGTGGTCGCACCCCGCCGCGTCTTCCCCGAGCTGATCACTGAAGATCTGGAGCCCGGCGAGGAGCAGGTCTACGGGGCGGCGGCCGAGGAGGTCGTCCAGTGGCGCGAGGCCTGGGCGGCACGCAAGGCGGCGCCCTACACCTTGGACTGGCTGCGGGCGGAGCGGCGGCGATTGGAGCTAGAGCTTCGGCTGATCGGGGTGTTCGGACTGACCCCGCCCCCTGCCGATGCGCCCTGGCGCGAACGACGCCGGGACAGGGAACTCGAATGGCGTCGGCGGTCGCTCAGGCGGCTGCGCTGGCAGCTTCCGCTGACCTGGTGCCTGCATTGGCTGCTTCGGGTGCTGACGCTGGGGCGCTGGGGACGAACGAGCGAGCGCTGACGGTTAGGTGAGTTGCGGGAGGGAGCGGGGCTCAAGGCCCTCACGGGACCGGTGCGCTACTGCGCCGGGGCTCAAGGCCCGCGCCGATCACTGACTCCCTCCGTGACTCCAGCGTAACGCGGCGACCGTCGAATCGCTGCGTGGCTTAGACGATGTGCACACGTCTCGATCGTGGTCTGGAAGACAGGAGGGCGCTCGTAGAGATGACAGATCGAAGAGACGACGCTGGCGGGATAGCTGCGGGGCTTCAGGGATCCAAGGACGGACGCCACAGTCCAGGCTTCGCCTCGACCAACCGCCGGACAATCTCATCCGGGGAGCTGTCGCCGGTCTTGAGCGACTTCCACAGCAGGTAGAGATCCGTCGTGAGCAGGCAGACCGCACCGACGATCTCGGCGCTCTCGTCTATCTGCTTGTCGGGACTGGGGCGGTCTGATGGCTCCATCTCGCGCCACGGGTTGACCAACCAGATCGTCAGGTTCGGTGCTCGTCCTGTCTCTCGGTTGTAGCGCTCCCGGTGCATCCGGACCTGTTGGGCGTCCTTGGCTCTGATCCCCTTGGTGTAACCCTTGACCTCGACGATGGCCTCCCACTTTGGTTGGGCGGCGAGCGTCAGCCGCAGGTCTTCGTGCTTCGCTTCATGCGGCTGCTTCGCCTCGTCCATCTGCTCGACGGCGAAGCCCATCTCCTCCAGCATCTCGCCGACCGCGCCGACCAGCTGATCGCCGTCCTCCCGAATCGTGCGGCGGACGGTCGCCTCGGCCCGGCTTCCCACTCGTGCGAGGTCCTCTACGAGACGCTGCCTCTCACGCTCCAGGCGCTCGCGCTCGCGCTCGATCTCGGAGATGGCGCCGGCGATGGCGTCTTCCTCGGGCGTGTACCAATGGTACGAATCACTGAGCAGAGAGGGAGGCTCAGGCACTCGCTTCGGGTCGAACTCGCTGATGTCGGTCAAGAACGCCCTGAACCAGGGTGAGAGGGACGCTTCGCTGGGCAAATGCAGCGCCACGACGTCGACTGTTGGACCCCCCTCGCCGCCCCAGACGCGGTCCGCCCATTGCAGCCGCAACGCCACCGGGTGCTTCCGCGAGGTCTCAACGATGGGCTGTTGAAGCAACTCGCCGGCGTCGGTCACGGTGACGGTCGGCGGCGGTTCTGGGGCCTCGCCCAGCTGTTTGGCGAGCTGCTCGGCCGGCCCGCGGTACATCCCCGGGCATGCGAGCGCGACCGCCACCTCCCGTTCCCGGTTCCGCGTGTCCATCCTCACGTGTTCGCGAAACCGCGTGCCCCGGCGACTGCGCTTCGGCTGACTGACCCCAAGCGTCATCGGTCCGACGGTCAGAGTATGAACGCCGGCGTCGATTACGGCATTGTGCAGGCCGCTGGCGACCACGATGTCTGTCTCGGACCAGCTGAACTGGAGCAAGTATGCCTCCACGGACTGGGGCGACCTGAGATCCCCGCAATACGAGCGGATCTCGGCCAGTTGGGAGTCGCTCAACCCGATCGCGGCGACTCTCGGGCGGTTCCTGGCGGCGCTGAACCGGTTCATGGACATCGGCCAGGTGCTGCTTTCTGCGGGGTGAGTTCGCCAATTGATGAGCAAGCCTGTGACAGCTTGCACAGATGTGGTTGGAGGCCTATTCAGCTACAACCTCAGGATGGAGACTACCTGCACCGACGCTGCTGACGCGTGAGCAGGTAGACTCGCCGCGGCGTCAAGGAGCCACCGGGTGACAATCACGCTGGTCTGATGGAACATTGCCAAGCGGCATCAGCCCTGGCGCGAACTCGTCTCCATGGGAGACGTGGACGTGGCGCTGATCCAGGAGGCCGGTAGCGTTGCGCCGGACGTGACCGAACAGGTGTGGCTCGGCCCTGAAGCGCACTACGACTCCCACCACTGGAACTCGCGCTGGTACGAGGGCCGCTGGCCGCGCCTCGTCGACCGCTGGCCGATGGTCGTGCGCCTCTCGGACCGGGTCGAACTGCAGTGGTTCAAGCAGGTCAGTCCAATCAGCTTCGTGGCTGAGGACGAGATCGCGGTCAGCGGAATCGGCACGATCGCGGCCGCCCGCGTCGTCCCGATAGAGGATGGGACAGAGCCGTTCATCGCCATCTCGATGTACGCCCGCTGGATGAGCCCGCACCCCTCGACGCGCACGAAGTGGCGGGTCGGGCACTCAGACGGTTCAGCGCACCGGATCCTCTCCGACCTCTCCGCGTTCATTGGCGATGCCGATCCGGCCAGCCACCGGATCATCGCCGCCGGCGACCTGAACATGGTCTACGGCGGCATCGCGATTGAACCGCAGTCACTGGCGGCGCGCGACCAGACCGTCTTCGAGCGCTTCAAGGCCCTTGGCCTGGAGTTGGTCGGGCCGCAGTTCCCGGCCGGCCGGAAGGCGGAGCCGACGCCTCTAGGACTGCCGTCCGACTCAGGCAACGTGCCGACCTATCACACGACGAGCCAGGCGCCCGACACGGCCCAGTCGCAACTCGACTACGTGTTCGCCTCACGAGGATTCCATGAGTCGGTCAGGGTGCGCGCCCTGAACTCCGTCGAGGAGTGGGGCGCCAGCGACCATTGCCGGATCGTGATCGATGTGGACTAATTCGTTCGTTACGCAGTCCAATCCGGCGCCGACATCCGATCCAAACTCGTTCCCTGACGAAGCATCCAAGCTCACGGTGACACCGCGTCTCCATTGCTGCGCACGGCTGCGAGAGGTGACCGCAGCCTCCGTCTCCCAAGGCGCTCCTCTCTAATGGACTAAGGGCCCTGGCAGCATCGCTTGCTGGGAAACGTCACGGTTCTCGCACCAGAACAGGCAGCACAGCCGTGCGGGATCGCCGAGCGCGATGACCTGCTCCAGCACGAGTAGTGTTCGCCGCGGCCCCAACACTCCGGTGCGCGTCGGCCCTCCGTAGCCAGCTGGTCCGCTGTTTGCCGTCACAGGCACAGCGACCCACATAGCGGCGGTGGACGGCGGCGGAGAACGAACAACGTCTTTTGGCTGCCACACTCCTCAGGTTCCCCGCGGAACCTAGATACGATGACTGCGCGGGCGCATTCACTTCTGTTCGTCCCCGCAGCACGAGCGCGGAGAGAGCCAATCAGCGGGGCCAAAGGAATCCTGGAACGACCGGAGCGGAAATGGCGGCTGACATCGAACAGGTGACTATCCGGCATTCTGTGCAGGATGTGATCCGGAATCTTGAGAGCGAGCCGGTTCGGCCCGACCTCGTCGGCCAGATCACAGCCGTGCAGGTCATCGACCGCGTCTCGAGGGCCCATCTCTCGATCGAGCGGGCGCTGAAATTCATTATCACCCGTGCGGGGGGGGCCATTGAGGAAGGACCATCATCTCGGCGATAGGCTCCGCGAGTTGACTCAGGTTGAGCCGGAGTCGGCCGACTTCTTGATCCACGCCTTTGCGGTCGCCGTGCGGCACTATCGCTTCAACCCAAACGTAGATGACGCGCGGCACCTCAAGTCCCTCGAGTGCTACCTCGACGTTGCCGGCTCCCACGAGGCCTTCCGCGACTTGCGCTATTGGGAACTGGACCAATCGCCCGACGAGATGTTGCTCCGCCGAACATATCTGCCGCTACACATGGAACTTCTCCACGCGGTGATGGAACTGCTTCGTGGGCGTACGCCGAGCGACACGGTGGTGAGCCGGGTCGAACGAGCAGTGAAACAGGCCATGTGGTCCGCCGCCGAACTGGCCTATGCCCCCGGCACCCCGAAGGAAGATTCAGTTCGCGTCTACTGGGAATGGTGTGGAGGATTTCCCTCCTGGAGCGACGCGCTGGCAGACGCGGCCCGACGGCAGTTCATGATCGGTGATGACTTCGCCAATGGCATGGTCATCAGGGCCCAGCGGGTGCTCCTGGAATCAACGGATCCGGCGGTCTCTTACTTCGCCGGAACGCTTGACGTGTTACCGAAACAGCCTCGGGACGTGATCCCGCCAGTGGAGTGGCTGGGGGATCCTTCGCAGCAGAGAGGGTTCGTGAATGCGCCCTCGGGAGCAACACTGGGTCTGATCGAGCGCCGCTGGGACGGCCTCTGGAGCATAACGCCGCTCCAGGAGGGGTTGGTAGCTGTGGCCGCCAAGGCAGCGACTCAAACCGACGCCCAAAGCTACCTGGCGACGTTGTTCGTCCGGGATGCCGAAGTCACCGTGAACGGTGAACGGCGGCCGCTCAGGATCGTCGCGAACGAGCAGACCCTGTTTGGATGGAACCAAGCCCGGTTCGGCGGTGCGGATGATCCATCGACTGGGGAAGAAGTATGGTCCCAGGAGGTCGTCTTCTGGGAGGCGGATCACGGCTTGAAGCCCGATGACCGCGTTCAGATCAGGGTGCGCTCCAGACACGACAAGCCACTGGTTCACGTGTTCGAGGGAGTGGTTACGAAGGTCGAGGACCAGGAGGTCTATCTCCTCGGGAACCTCTCGTACGACGCCGACGAAACGGATAGCGAGTAGGAGTCGGTGCGCGGCAATGATCACGACGAGAGGACAGCGTCCGCGGTGGACCGCGTTCATGGTCTTCCTGGCGGTCGTGCCCCTCGCAGCATGTCAGGATCCGCGCGCCGAGCGAGTCGATCAAGAGGTTGGACAAGCACAACAGGAAGTGCCCGACCGACGTGAGTTTCCTGAGCTTCGGGATCCGCCGGCGGCAGTAGACGGGCTTCAGACGTATGAGATCGTGGAGATGCTGATGCGTCTCCCTACCGGGGAGTCGGCGTGCGACGCTTCGCGCGCCGTCGTTTTGGAACACACGGAGGAGGACGGCCCCGGGGAGTACGTCAGAATCCCGGCGGACTTGAGCCTGGACGAGACGGTGCCGGTGGCGCTGCTGCGTGCGCTCGAAGCGCCCGGCCTGCCGTTTGCCGCCTACAAGTTTCGCTGGATTGAGGAATGGCGGATTGTGATGTTCGCGCCGCCTCGTGGAGCCTGGGGCGGCACCGCTGAGAGTCCTCTAGTGATCCAACTCGGCCTTACCAGGGTCAACGAACGGGAGCTGACGGGTGATGAGACCGCCGCTGAAGAGTGGGTTCGGCTCCTGTGGTCCGTCGACAGCGCGGCATCGATGATTGGCTGCGTTCCCGCTCCGTGAAACGCCTCGATCGAGCTGGCGCTCGTGACCGCGTCGGCCACTCGCCGTTCGCGGGTTCGGACATACTGCATGTGGGCGGCGGAAGTCGAATCGCACTGGCCAGTAGGGAGCAGGCTTGAGTCGTGCGCAACGGCAGGCTCTGGTTGGTCGGGCTGATCGTCATCCTGGTGGGGTTCTGGATAGCGCGTGGTTTGTTCGGCGGTGCGGACGGATCGCCGAGCGATTCGCGGGACGAGCCGAGCCAGACCGAGCCCGTGGCGGAGCAGCTCGGCACACCGGAGATCGACGTCGAGTTGGTCGAGCCTCCGGCGGTGGCCGGAACGATCTCGCCGACTGGGCTCCTGCGGCGTATGTACCCCTCGCTCTGGAACGCCAATGGGTTCTGCTGGGAAGAGGCGGAGGCAGCGTACGACGCCGACTCGCCGCGGGTCGATACTGGACTTGCACGCGGGGATGACCCGCCGGCCGATCTGCTCGAGTTCTTCGAAGGCCTGGGCGAGAGCTATGGCGACTACGGCTACCGCTGGTTCAATCGCAATCAGCTCCTGTTCATGCATCAGGAGATGGTCGCGACAGAGGAAGGACGAAGAGGTCCAAGGGCGGTTGTAACCAGAATCGTGCGACGGGCGGCCCTCGATGGTGAGCAGTTCTGGGAGGAATACGACGCTGGGGCGGTGTACCCGTGCGACTAAGAAGCCCCGACATTGCCACTTACGGATCCTGCCATCCGACAGGTTGCGCGACAGTGGACGGATAGTCGATGCCTCCCGTTTCCCACATCTCCTCCGCGGATGGGGCCACTTACGATGATCAAGCCAAGGCATGACGACATCGTCACTCCCGAAACCCACCGTGCCCCCCGGAAAAGAACGTTCAGCTGCGGTGTCAGGAAGTGAAGAGTCGATAGGCGATCGCGATTAGGAGGCCGAGCGACGGAATCCAAAGCCGTCGATAGACACTCAGTTCGAAGTCTCTGATCATTCCTCGTATGTCATCCTTGCTGGGGCGATCGGCGAGTTGCTGAGCCAAGATTGCCGCTTGGGCCTCGTCGAAGCCCTTTTGTCTCAGAGCGGAATAGCGGAGGTCCGATTCGATTTCAGACATCGTTGCCTGCCTCGTCGCGCAGGGCCTGCTCTACGAAGGAGAGCAGAGTACGAATGTGGATGTCTTCGAGGCCGTCAAGTACTGCCGTTGCGATCAGGAATCGCTTCCCAGTCCATTTGTTGTCACCTTCGATGGTCCACGTTGAGACAGCCAGCTCGGAGTCTTTCTCAATTCCTTCGTTCTGATGAACCATCTGGCTAAACGTGCTTGCTGCCTGCCAATGGATGCTGTTGACAGAGTCCGGGGCGGGGAGTTCGTCGTCCTCAATCCCAGGAGGGCGACTCGGCTGTGGTACTACGCTTGCTGGGGTTTTGGCGGCCATGGCGATTTCCTTCTTCTTTTCGGCCGTGGTGACCAATCGCGAGACGGAGTGGCTCAGATTGTGTTGATGTCCGCCTGGACACTCCAAGCAGCCCACTCAACTTGCAGGGGGCTAACAAGCACCCCGTCATTGACATCGACAAATTGGCGGACCCAGTCGCGGATGCCGGCGGCATTCATGTTGCCTACTCGGACTGCCCATGACGACGCCAAGACACGCTTCGCTCCGATGCTCTCTAGTGCGTCGTACAGCGTCTGGTAGTTTCTGCCATTCGCTCGCAGGTCGTAGGTGATCAAGTAGCGCATAACCCTCCTCGTGTTGGATCTCACCTGAGATGCCATTGTCGCCGATTGCGATGTGAACCGGCAGTCTATCCAACGCTTGGTCGAAGCAGCTCAGCAGTGCTTCGATGCCTTCGCGACTCCTATGGCGTGAAGGCTGTCCTGGGGGAACTGAAGCGAGTCAAGCTCCTAAGCTTCACGCGATAGCACAACAGCTGGCAGAACCCCGGGTCCTTGAGGCCGCTAGGGTTATTGGTTCTGTTCCGACCGCGGGCACATCTGGAGTCCTTTGCAGCCGGTGTACTGCTCACTGCACAGGCCTTCGCCAATGGCGATGGTCTCAGAAATCGATCCGCCCAGGCCCGAACGTCGATTCAGCGTCCGACCCTACGGCCCAAGAATGAGAGCTGCCACCAAGATCCGTCGGCTCTCCGTCGAGAGTGCTATTGCCGCAGAAGTCCAGCGCTCTCTTGGACGCTCGCAGCAGAGCGGTCCGAACTCAGCAGGAAAGCCAACGAGAAAGTTCTCGATTTTGTCACGGGTGGTAGGGCATAGGGGATTCGAACCCCTGATCTCCGCCTTGAGAGGGCGGTG
>JAPPKV010000370.1 GCA_028819775.1 Gammaproteobacteria bacterium
GCAACATCTTCATCGAGTCCTACGCCAACGGCTGGCTCTGGAAGATCCCGCTCGCCAACGGCGTATCCAGCATCGGGGCCGTGGTGGATCGCGATGTCGGTGCGAAGGCGATCCGGCGCTCGGGGCTACGCGGATTCCTCGACGATCAGATCGCCGCGGCGCCGCGAACCGCCACCCTAGTCCAAGGAGGCTCGCACGAATCCGCTCCCACGGCTGTCCGGGATTGGTCGTACTCGGCCTCGTCCATGACCGGGCCCGGGTGGGTCCTCATCGGCGACGCGGCTTGTTTCGTGGATCCGCTGTTTTCCACGGGCGTCCATCTCGCCGTGACCGCCGCCCATATGGGCGCCGCCTATGTCGTCACGGCCTTGGCCGACCCGGAACTTGCCCCGGACGCCGCAGCCGCCTTCGAGCGTCTCTACCGGACCCAATACGAGCACTTCCACGAACTCGCGCGGCTCTTCTATGCGGGGAACCAGAGCGTCGAGTCCTACTTCTGGGAAGCGAGGCGGATCACCGGTGAGCAACACCCCCCCAGGGAAGCCTTCATCCGAGCCGTATCCGGGCAGGCCGCCGCCGGCTACGAACAATCCGCACTGAGCCGGGCTTCCCTGCCGATGGAGATCGAAACGGCGCTCAACACGTTGAAGCCTGCCCCCGTCGCTCAGGACATCTCGAACCTACGTCCAAAACTCGCGCCCGGGCTCATCCTCGTCCCGTCGGCAGTACTTGGCGACGGGCGGTTCGAACGCGGCCAGGTGATCCGGGGCAACAGCCGCGTCGATCTGCCCGTGAGCCCGCTGGTTGCCCACCTTGTCCAAGGCGTCGAAAGCAGCCAAGGTGCCGAGACCATCAGCGAGATCGTCAACAACATTGCCACGCGACACAACCTGCCGAGAGATCGCGTTCTCCCACCCCTGATCGACGCAGCTCGTCTTCTGCTGAGCGATCACATCTTTGCCGTCGACGACCGCACACGGTCCACGGCCCGCCGTCGCGAATAGCGGTCGGTACAATGTCCACTACGACTTGACGCGCGACGCCACTTGCCCGAACGAGCTGCTAGGATCTTGAACGACATCGACGCCATCGATCCCGTGGCGTGGAACCGTTGCGCGAATCCGCCCGGCAGCGATTACAACCCATTCCTCGATCACCGGTTTCTGAGCGCATTGGAACAGAGCGGCAGCGTCTCGGCGAAGACTGGCTGGCAACCGTTCCACGTCGTGCTCTCGGATCGCGACCATGGCCTGAACGATGCGATCGGCGCGGTGCCGATGTACCTAAAGTCCCACTCCCACGGCGAGTACGTATTCGACTCCGGCTGGGCGCACGCCTTCTACCAGGCCGGCGGGCGCTACTATCCCAAGCTGCAGGTGAGTGTCCCGTTCACCCCGGCCACCGGACGCCGCCTGCTGGTGGCCGAGGGCGCTGACGACCCGGCGGAAGTGGAGAACATGCTGCTCGGCGCGGCCGTCCAGGTCGCCCGGCAACTCGAGGTGAGTTCAGTGCACTTCACGTTCATGCCCGAAGGACAGTGGCGGCGGGCCGGCCAACTCGGTTGCCTGCAACGCATCGACACGCAGTTCCATTGGAAGAACGACGGCTACGCCTCGTTCGACGACTTCACGGCGGCGCTCTCGTACAAGAAACGCAAGAACATCCGTCGGGAACGACGCGACGCCTTGGCCAACGGCATCGAGATCGAGTGGCTGACCGGGGACATCAGCGAAGCGCAGTGGGATGCGTTCTACGGCTTCTACGTCGACACAGGTGGACGCAAGTGGGGCACGGCGTATCTCAACCGCGAGTTCTTCAGCCGGGTCGGCGAGAGCATGGGCGAACAGATCCTCCTCGTGATGTGCAAGCGCGGCGGCCGCTACATCGCCGGCGCCATCAACTTCATCGGCGGCGAGACCCTCTTTGGGCGCAACTGGGGCTCAATCGAGGATCACCGGTTTCTGCACTTCGAGACGTGCTACTACCAGGCCATTGATTTCGCCATCGAGCGGGGTCTCAAGCGCGTGGAGGCAGGTGCCCAAGGCGGCCACAAGCTCGCCCGGGGCTACATGCCGAAACCCACCTACTCCGCACACTGGATCAGCGACCCGCGGTTGCGGACGGCCGTGAAGCGCTACCTCGCTGACGAACGACAGTATGTACGGGAGGACATCAACTACATCGAGGAACGCCATTCGCCCTTCCGCGTGAAGGTGGACTTCGACGGCAGCCCCGTTGCGAGGAACGGCTGAGTCGATTCGGCGGCGTCATTGGGCTGCCGATGGTTTACATTACGGTGCATGAGCCGTTGCCCCATCAAGGCCGTCCTCAGCCGGGATCCGGGGACCGAAGTCACCGTCAGTGGGTGGGTGAAGTCCCGGCGCACCTCGCGCGGCGGCTTTTCTTTCATCGCCCTCAACGACGGCTCGTGCTTCGCCGATCTCCAAGTCGTCGCCGACCAAGCGCTGGCCAACTACGACGACATCGTCGAACTCGGCGCCGGGTGTGCATTGGAAATCACCGGCACCGTCGCCGAGTCGCCGGGCAAGGGGCAGGACCGGGAAGTCCAAGCGAGCGCCGTGAACATCGTCGGCCGGGTCGACGACCCCGAGACGTACCCAATCGCCAAGAAGCGGCACACCTTCGAATACCTGCGCACCATGGCCCACCTGCGGCCGCGCACCAACACCTTCGGGGCCATCTCCCGGGTACGCAACACCGTCGCCCAGGCCGTGCACCGCTACTTCGACGACAACGGCTTCGTGTGGGTGAATACGCCGATCATCACCGCCAGCGACTGCGAGGGTGCGGGTGAACTGTTCCAGGTGACGACTCCGCCCCCGTCCAACTTCTTCGGGCGGGACACATTCCTGACCGTGTCCGGCCAGCTCAACGTCGAGCCCTACTGTCTCGCCATGAGCAAGGTCTACACCTTCGGCCCCACGTTCCGCGCCGAGAACTCGAACACCAGCCGCCACCTCGCCGAGTTCTGGATGATCGAACCGGAGATCGCCTTCGCGGATCTCGACGACCTCGCCGACCTCGCCGAGGACTTCCTGAAGAGCATCTTCGCCGAGGTATTGCGCCGCCATCCCGACGACATGGCGTTCTTCCGCGACCGAATCGACAAGTCGGTCATCGAACGATTGGAGAACGTCATCGAGTCAACCTTCCTAAGACTCGACTACGCGCAAGCCGTCGATATCCTCAAGGCGTCTGGCAAGACCTTCGAGTTCCCCGTCGAGTGGGGCCGTGATCTGCAGTCCGAGCACGAGCGCTACCTCACCGAGGAGCACGCCGGTGGGCCCGTGGTCGTGGTCAACTACCCCAAGGACATCAAGGCGTTCTACATGCGCCTGAACGACGACGCCAAGACCGTCGCTGCTATGGACGTGCTGGTGCCGGGCGTCGGCGAGATCATCGGCGGCAGCCAGCGCGAGGAGCGACTCGACGTGCTGGACTCGCGCATGGCGGATGCCGTCAAGGAGGAACTGTGGTGGTACCGGGATCTCCGCCGCTACGGCTCCGTGCCCCACGCAGGGTTCGGCCTCGGCCTAGAACGCCTGGTCCTCTACGTCACGGGCATGGAGAACATCCGCGACGCCATACCCTTTCCACGGGTGCCGAACAACGCCGCGTTCTGAACACGCCAACTCCCCCGGGTCATACGACCATGACGGCTCCACAGTCGCTGGGAGCGTAAGATAGCGCCATGCGTGAGAGCGGCACCAAGTACCGAACGGCGCAGGGGTTCAGCGCCATCAAGGACGGGATCAAGGTGGTCAACCTCGACACCGCCGAGCCCCCTTTGCGCAAGCCGCCTTGGCTGCGGGTGCGCATTGGTGGCAACGGCGAGTACACGAACGTCCTGCGCACCGTACGCGAACATCGCCTCGCGACGGTCTGCGAAGAGTCGCACTGCCCCAACATCGGCGAGTGCTGGAACGCCGGCACGGCGACGCTCATGCTGATGGGCGAGGTGTGCACCCGGGCGTGTCGCTTCTGTGCCGTCGACACCGGCAATCCCCAGGGCTGGCTGGACCATGGGGAGCCCGACAACGCGGCCGAGTCGGTGGCTCTCATGGGGCTCAGGTACGTCGTCCTGACGTCCGTGGACCGCGACGACCTTCCCGACGGCGGGGCCGGCCACTACGCGGCCTGCATCCGCGCCATCAAGGCGAGGTGTCCCGGTACCACCGTCGAAGCGCTGACCCCCGACTTCCAGGGAGACACGGCCGCAGTGGACGTGGTCGTGGATTCGGGCGTCGACGTGTTCGCCCAGAATCTGGAGACCGTGCGGCGACTGACCCACGTGGCTCGGGATCCGCGCGCGGGCTACAAGCAGACCCTCGATGTGCTTGCCCACGCAGCATCGCGAGGAGTGGTCACCAAGAGCAGCCTGATGCTGGGCTTGGGAGAAAACGACGCGGAAATCCGCGAGGCGATGGCCGACCTGCGCCGGCACGGTGTGGACCTCCTGACCCTCGGCCAGTACCTGCAGCCGACCCGGAACCATCTGCGGGTTGCGCGCTGGGTCCACCCGGACGAGTTCGACGAATACCGGGTTTGGGGGCTGGACGCCGGTTTCCGGGAAGTTGCCGCCGGTCCCTTGGTGCGTTCTAGCTACCGCGCCGACGAACTGGCGAGGTCCGTCACGCCGGCATAGTCGATCGGGCGCTCGGCTTGTGCCTACACGGACACGTAGCCGGGTCGTTGTTCGCGGACCTGGAGTTCCTCAGACAGACCCTCAGTCTCGCGCAAATCGGCCAACGCTTCATCGCGTGATTTGAGTGTTGCCGCCCGTGGCAGGCCCATCGTGGCGCGCTCGACCCATCCCACCTCCTGCGGATCAAGGAACGTGATCGTACCGCCGCTGACCGCCGCGACCAGTCTGTGCTGGAGTCCCGTGTTGTCGAGGAAGTAGGCGACGTCGACCAGCCGCGCGACCTTCGGTGCGTTTTCGAACGACCGGGGAAAGCGCCGTTCCTGGGCTTCGGCGGGAATGTCATGTCCTCCCCTCGCGACGCGAAGGGCAACGCGTCCACGGGTCATGTCCGTAGAGAAAACGCCGACGAAGACCATGACGAGGCGGTAGCCAACCGCCTTGGCGCGTTCCGCACTGCGCACAATCTCCCGGCTCGTGAGCGTGGACTCCCGGACGAGCGAACGGCGGTCGTCGATCAACGACCGGGTACGCTGGACCACTTCCCGTCCGGCGCGCAAGTCTATGGCTGACCCCGCAGCGGCACCCGCGTTCAAGGACTTGGCGATCTCATCCGGGTTTAGGTATTCGCCCGAGTCGAATCCTGCTTGCAGAAACCGGTCGTAGGCCGTGGACTTGCCCGAACCGTTGGGACCACCGAAGATGGTGAAACAGGGGCGGCTACGGACACTGCTGCTCATCCGAGAAGACCTTGTACTTCTTGAACAAAGCATCCATACCGGCACGATCCTTGGGCAAGGGCGTATACGTGCCGTCCGGGTGGTAGAGGACCGCCTGACCGTCAATCCCGACGACGCGGGAGATACCCAATCTGTCGCACTCCTCGTTGTACTTGCGCCCGCCCTCGTCAAGCACGGCCATGAACTCGACTGGATCGAGATCCTCGATGTATCTCTTTTCTGTTGACGTTGTCATCGACTACTCCTGACGGTGCCGTTCGATGCGATGCATAGTAGCACCGGCATCCGGCCCGGACCGAGGAAATAGCCAATCTCGGCATGGTGCCATCAGCGTATAATCGCCGCCGCCATGGAGACCGTACGCCCAATGCCCCGCTCCTGTTGTCCCCGCTGTTGATGCAACGGCGCGGGGCCATCTCCTCCCGCCCGCCCTCGACGGAATCGGCAATCAGGAAAGCGGCACCATGGACATCACCTTCCACAACACCTCATCCGGCAGGCGGGAACGGTTCGAACCGCTCGTTCCCGGCGAAGTGAGCATCTACGTCTGCGGCCCGACGGTCTACGACTTCGCGCACATCGGCAATGCCGTGCCGGCCGTGGCCTTCGACGTGCTCGTGCGGTTGCTCCGACTCGAGTACCCGAAGGTGACGTTCGTGCGCAACATCACCGACGTCGACGACAAGATCAACGCCGCCGGCATCGCCACGGGTCGCCCGATCGGCGAACTTTCGGAACGCTATGCCAAGGAGTACCAGGACGACATCGCCGCCCTGGGCGTGATTCCGCCGGACGTGGAGCCCCGTGCCACCGGTCACATCGCCGAGATCATCGACATGATCGAGACGCTGATATCGGGCGGCCATGCCTACGAAGCCGAGGGCCACGTCCTGTTCCACGTCCCGTCGGACCCGGACTACGGCTGCCTCGCCAAGCGGAGCCTCGAGGACATGCTGGACGGCGCCCGGGTCGAGGTCGCGCCGTACAAGAAGGATCCGAAGGACTTCGTGCTGTGGAAGCCGTCGACGCCGGAGCTTCCCGGCTGGGACAGCCCCTGGGGTCGTGGCCGGCCGGGCTGGCATATCGAATGCTCGGCGATGATCCGCAAACACTTGGGTACCGTGATCGACATCCACGGCGGCGGCAGCGACCTGACGTTTCCGCACCATGAAAACGAGTTGGCGCAAAGCCGGTGCGTCAACGGTGGCATCTCAAGCGTTCGCTACTGGCTGCACAACGGCATGCTGACCATGGGGTCGGGCAAGATGTCCAAGAGCGTCGGCAATATCGTCACCATTCGCGAGCTACTCGGCGAACACGATGGGGAGGTGCTGCGTTATGCGCTGCTTTCCGGCCACTACCGCCAGCAACTGATGTGGGACGAAAGCCTCGCCCAAGCGCAACGCAGCCTGGACACGCTCTACCAGGCGCTGCGCGACACCGACGACGGTGGCAACGAAACCGCGGCTAGCTACGCCAACGCCGCCATCGACGCCTTCCCATCGGATGTCGTGGAGGCGTTGTGCAACGACCTGAACACGCCGCAGGCACTGGCCGCGATGCACGCACTCGCCGCGGCCGTCCGTCAAGCGGACGACTCCGATTCCGTGCGCGGGCCGCGAGCCAAACTGCTGGCCGGCGGTTGGCTTCTCGGCATCCTGACGAAGCCCGCGACGGCGTACTTCCAAGGCGTCGACGAGTCTGCCGACGCAATGGCACCAGGGGCCATCGAGGCGCTCATTGCGGAACGCAACGCCGCTCGCGAAGCCAGGGACTTCGCCCGCGCCGACGCCATCCGCGATGAACTCGCCGCAGCGGGCGTGCAAGTGGAAGACTCCCGGGACGGGACGCGGTGGCGCAGGGGCTAGTCATGGATCGAGAGCGGTTGGGTCGCTACGTCGACGAGGTGTGGGACGACAGCGTCGTACCGACCTTGGCGGAGTACATCCGGATTCCCAACAAGTCGCCCCAGTTCGAGCCGGACTGGGCCCGACTCGGCCACATGCAGGACGCCGTGGAACACCTTGAGCGTTGGGTTTCGGGCTATGGCGTTCGCGGGCTCGAACACCGCATCGTCGCCTTGCCCGACCGGACCCCGGTTCTGCTCTGCGAGGTGCCCGGCAGCGCACCCGGCAACGTGTTGCTCTACGGCCACTACGACAAGCAGCCTGAATTCGAGGGCTGGGCCGAAGGCTTGGCACCGTGGAAGCCTGTGATCCGCGACGGCCGGCTCTACGGCCGGGGCGGCGCCGACGACGGCTATGCCGTGTTCGGCTCGCTTGCGGCCATTGCCGCGCTGCAGGACCAGGGCGTTCCCCATCCACGGTGCGTCGTCCTCATCGAGGGCTGCGAGGAGAGCGGCAGCTACGACCTGCCCTACTACATGGAAGCCCTCGCGGACAAGATCGGAACGCCCGACCTCGTGGTCTGCCTCGATGCCGAATGCGGCAACTACGACCAGCTTTGGTTGACCACCTCGCTGCGCGGCATGCTGCCGGGAACGCTCAACGTCCAAGTGCTCACCGAAGGCGTGCATTCGGGGGCCGCGGGCGGCATCGTCCCGTCGAGCTTCCGCCTGCTCCGCCACCTCGTCGAGCGGGTCGAGAACGCGGTGACGGGAGAACTCGTGGACGCGCTCGCGGTGCCGATTCCGGATTGGGCACGTCAACAGGCCGCGGACGTCGCGGCGACCTTAGGGAATCTCGCCCTCGAGCGCTTTCCCTGGGCAGGTGGGACACACCCGGGCGATGCATCGACCGCCGACCTCATCCTTGCCAATACCTGGCGATCGAGCCTTGCCGTTGTCGGCCTAGGAGGAGCCCCGACGCTGGCGGACGCCGGAAACACGCTGCGCCCGTCGACCGCTGCCAAGCTCGTGTTCCGGTTGCCCCCCACCCTCGATGCCGAAGCTGCCGGCGAAGGGGTCAAGGCTCTCCTGGAGGCCGATCCACCGCATGGTGCCCAAGTGTCCTTCGACCTCGAACATCCGCAGACCGGTTGGCGGGCACCCGATCAAGCCCCGTGGCTGATCACCGCCCTCGACGGGGCATCTCGAGATCACTTTGGGGCACCGCTCAAGACCATGGGTTGCGGTGGCACCATCCCCTTCATGAAGATGCTGGGCGAACGCTATCCGAACGTGCAGTTCGCCGTCACCGGCGTGTTGGGCCCCAATTCCAACGCCCACGGACCGAACGAGTTCCTGGACATCGCCACCGGCAAGAACGTGACGGCGTGCGTCGCGCAATTGCTGGGGGAAGCGGCCCGGGAACGGTCGTAGGGGCACCCTCGTGGCGTCCCGAGTCTAACGGACCAAACGACGCGCTGGGCTCCCGCACGGGCAGCCGCAAGGGCCGCCCCTACATGAGCAGGCTTTCGCGTTCCTTGCTGGCGCGCCC
>JAPPKV010000448.1:0-4685 GCA_028819775.1 Gammaproteobacteria bacterium
GAGAAGGTGCTGGCGACGACGGTAGCCGACTGCGAAGCCATCGCCGACGCCGTCAACGCCAACGGCGTCAAGTTCTGCATCTCGTTTCCGCGCCGGACGATCCCCCAGATCCTCTATGCCAAGCAGGCGCTGGACGAGGGGTTGTTCGGCCGGGTGACGGCGCTCCGGGTACGCATCGCCCACGACGGTGCGGTGCGCGACTGGCTGCCGGCGCACTTCTACGATCCCGCCGCCTGCGGGGGCGGCGCGATGATGGACTTAGGTGCCCACGGCATGTACCTGAGCCGTTGGCTGCTCGGTCCGCCGAAACGGATCGTCTCGGTGTTCAACACGGTCACAGGTCGTGCCGTGGACGACAACACCGTGTCGGTCATAGAGTTCGAAAACGGGGCTATTGCCGTCAACGAGACCTCGTTCACCGGGTTCGGCGGCTGCTATTCCCTGGAGATCGACGGCACGGAGGGCGGCTACCGCATGCTCTCGCCCGGCGAGGGCGTGCAGATCCGGTCGAAACATCTCGGCGGCAGCGGCTGGCGGCAACCCGAGAGGCTGCCCGAAGCCCGTGCGAAACCCATCGACCAGTGGATCGCCGGCTGCGTCCACGACACGCCCATCGAGTTCGGCTTGCAGGACGCCATCCAGCTCACAGAGCTCATGGAGGCCGCCTACATGGCGGACGGCGAAAACCGGAGCGTGAACTTTGGCTGACGGCGTCGTTCGCGTCTTGCCGGATGAAACGGAACGCGCTGTCCTGGCGATCGAGGAAGATGGCTGCGTTATCTTGGAGAGTGCGATCCCGACCCAACCGTTGGCCGCCCTGCGCCGTCGCATGGACCGGGACACCCACGACCTGCTGCGATTCTGCGAGACCATCGGCGGCAATCCCCGCCAGGCCGGACACCTTCAGCAGGGGCCGCCGCCGTTCGCCGACTACGTGTTTCCGGAAGTCGCCATGAACCCGGCCGTGAATGCGGTGGCGCGCGCCGTCTACGGCGAACGTCCCCGGCTGACGTTCTACAACGGCAACACCAATTGTCCGGCCAGCGTGCGCCAGCACCTGCATATGGACGGGCGCCATTCGACGAAACCGGATGAACCGGTGGCCCCGACCACGGGCATGGTCGTCAACGTTCCACCGGGTCCGGCGGACGAGAGCAACGGGGCCATCGAGCTTTGGCCCGGAAGCCATCGAGTCGGCGTCTACGAAAACCACAATGGCGTACCGTCGCGCATGGAAGAGCAGCGCCGCGCCGTTCGGGCGCCGGTCAACCCTCATACGGAACCCGGCGATGTCCTGCTCCGCGACGTGCGCGTCTGGCACCGGGGTGTTCCGAATCCTTCCGACCGCCCACGCCACATGATCGCGCTCATCCTGTCGAAAGCGTCGGGCGAGTCGCGCTACCGACTGAAGTTCGGCAAGGGCTGCGAAGAGGCATTGGAGGGGCGCGACGCGGATGCCAACGCCGAGTACGTCGACGGGCCCATTGACTACTTGTTCGACCCGTCGCGGCGCATATTCCTCGGTCGGTTCCGCGCTCGCCTCGCCCGAGAACGGGAGGCAGCCTGACCATGCCGTCCGTCGCCCGCCAGCGCTTCGAGGCCGCCCTCGATTCCCTCGTCGAGGAGATCCGGGAAGACAATCACATCCTGGCCGCAATCCTGTGCGGCAGCCTTTCCCACGACGAGGTCTGGGACAAGTCGGACATCGACCTGGTGCTGGTCTGCACCGATGACAAGAAGACCAAGACCCACGACGTCGCGCTCGTTGCGGACGACATCAACATCCATACCACGGTGCAGCCACGGGCCGAGTTCCGTCAGCGTCTGGAGTCGTCGGTGCGCAACCTGTTCGGCCATTCGGTGTTCGCCAAGGCGCGCCTCATCTACAGCCGCGACCCGTCCATCGACGCGATCTTCGCCGAGCTCGGCAAGGTGGGTGCCCGGGACAGCCAGGTCCAAGCCATGCACGCCGCCCAGCACGCCCTAGCTTCGCTCTACAAGGCGCGCAAGTGGTACGAGATCAAGGACGACGACGCCTACACCGCGTTGTGGATCCTGACGACGGCACGGTCGCTAGCCGAAGTCGAGGTGGGTCTCCACGGCGAAATCGTGGATCGCGAGGCCCTAGTCGACGCGCTTCGATTGAACCCCGGCCTGTTCAAGTTGATCTACTCCGATCTGTTGGAACGCGAAGTCAGCCGGGAAGCACTCACCTTGGCGCTCGACGCCATCGACGCCTATCTCGAGCCCCGCGCCGAAGACCTGTTCGCGCCCGTGCTCGAGTATTTGGACGAGGCGGGCGGCGACCCGCGCGCCGCACGGGACATCGCGCACTACTTCCTGCGCAACTACGACATGGAGCACATCATCATCGCCTGCGAGTGGCTGTCCGACATCGGCGTCATCGAGAAGGCCTCCACACCCGTCAAGCTGACCACCCGCAGCCAGATCGACGTGGAGGAACTGGCGTTTTTCCGCGTGAAGTGGTGATACGGCTTTAGGCCGTCCGCTAGTTCGGCCTCGTGTTTCCGACGATAGCCACGATGGGGTACACCTCGGCAAGCCGATGCCCGACCGGGGTCGTGGCTTCGCTCGATGGACTGTTGCTTTAGCCCCGTGCAGGTTCGATTCGGAAACGACCGCGATGGCCGATCCGGTAGGTTTCGAAGTCGTCGTGGTCGATGGTGAACACCGTCGACAATTGGTCCTTCTCGGCGACGTGAACGAGGGTCGCATCCGCGAAATCCATCGGTCGGTCCGCGTACTGGTTCATCAGCCTCTCGAGATCCGGCAAATCCTCGTCGGTGATGGGACGCACCGTGAGGGCACCCGTGCGAACTAGCCGCCATGCTTCGACTACCTCGGCCGGATGGTCCAGCAGATGAAACAGTTCGGTGAGAACAGCAGCCGTCGTTGCCAGCGGTAGACGCAGTTCTCCGAACGCCGCAACGCATTGGTCATGCCAGCGGTCGTCGCGATCCAGCATGGCGAGTAGTGCCCCGGTATCCGCAAGCCCGTAGGCGGTCGGCTGGTCCGATGAGGTGCTCAACGCGCGTGTTGTGCCGAACGTCGCTTGCCCTCGAGTACTTCACGTACGCGTGTTCTTGCTTGTTCAGCCCGATGCCGGTCGCCGCCACGTATGCTGCCCGCGCACTCGAGCGCCGCAGTGCGCAGGGCGTCTTGGCGCGCCGAGTCGAAATCGGTCCGGGTGTTGTCGCGTAGCCAGTCGGTCACGATCTGGTCGAGCAGTCCCGCCATGCTTGCATTGTGCGCCAACGCTGCCACTTCGAGCGCGTACTTGAGATCCGGTCGAAGGCGCCAGCTATAGACTTCGGTCTTGTTCATGCACTGCAACGTAGTGCACCGGTGTCGCGATTGCAAGTCCTACTGGCGGTTGCCGGGCGAGCGCGTCGAGTTCTTTCGGGTGAAGTACGCGAACCCTCCGGCGTCGAGGCGTCGTCGCCAAGCTACAAGGACGTTGTTCGTGGAAGAGACCCGATCAATTGCTTACGATGAACCCGACTCCGCGTGAAGCAGCGACCGACCAGAGACCATGCCCGAGCCGAAACAAGCCCGTCGCGCTGCCGCGAAACCGACAGGCGTATTGCGCAGGCAGAAGCGTCCTGCGATCCGCACGACCATCGACGTGCAGGGCGCACGAGTCCACAACCTGAAGAACATCTCGGTGGAACTGCCGCGGGATCAGCTCACCGTGGTCACCGGCCTGTCCGGCTCCGGCAAGTCCTCGCTCGCCTTCGACACCATCTACGCGGAGGGCCAGCGGCGCTACATGGAGTCGCTGTCCACCTATGCCAAGCGCTTCATTGCCCAGGTCGAGAAACCCGATGTCGACTTCGTCTACGGCCTGTCGCCGGTGGTGTCCATCGAGCAGAAAACGATCGCCCGCAACCCGCGCTCGACGGTTGGGACGCTTACCGACGTATCGAGCTACCTGAACCTGCTGTTTGCCACGATCGGCGAGGCACATTGCCCGTACAGCGGTGAACCGACCCCGGTGAAGACGGCTTCGCAGATCCTCGAGTCGATTCTCGCGTTGCCGGAGAATGCGGAAGTCGAGTTGCGGGCGCCGATCTTCCAGGTCTACGGCGAGGATCCCGAATTCATCTTCAACGAAGTGCGCAAGCTCGGCTGCCGGTACGTGGAGGTCGACGACCAACGGATCGATCTCACGGAAACAGTCCCCGAGGCGTTGCCTGGCGACCCGACCTTGACCGCCGTGGTCGACCGCCTGGTCTTGGTGCCGGGCGTCGAAAAACAACTGAAGGCCGCCATCGAACACGCCTTGCGGGTGGGGGACAGCCTGATGTCGGCAGCGGTGGTCGGCGGGACCACCAAGACCGTGGCGCGTGAGTTCGCGAGGACGTTCGGCAGTCCCACCCACGCCCTCGTCTACGGCGACATCATTCCGGACTTCTTCATGTTCAACAATCCGGAGAGCGCGTGTCGCACCTGCGGCGGCATCGGCACAGACAAGCGCACCCACCCGGAGCTACTCATCACGAATCCCGAACGCAGCATCCGGGACGGCTGCTTTCTGCGCGACGCCTTCAACTACCGCCCGGACAACCACCGCGGCTACACGATCTACTCCTTGGGCGAGAAGTACGGGTTCGATCTCGACACCCCGTGGCAGGATCTGGGCGAGGAAGCCCGGGACGTCATTC
>JAPPKV010000448.1:4785-8797 GCA_028819775.1 Gammaproteobacteria bacterium
TTCGATCTCGACACCCCGTGGCAGGATCTGGGCGAGGAAGCCCGGGACGTCATTCTCTACGGCACCCGCGGCGAGCCCCTGCAGCTACAAATACCGCCGGATGCCAAGATGCGTAAGGAGGGATGGTTGCGACGACCCTGGCCGTTCCCGGGCATCGCCGGCGGCATCGAGCGCAACTACCGCTGGTACCGGCAGCGCGACGTCGCGAACTCCGGCATGGAAGCCTGGCTCGACCGCGTGATGGTCGAGCATGTCTGTCCTGACTGCCACGGTTCCCGTCTGCGTGCCACGAGGCTTCTGTTCCAGATCGCCGGGCGCAATATCGACGAGTTGGGCGGGATGAACTTCGACGAACTTAAGCCTTTCCTCGATACGATCGAACCCACGGGGCCACGGGCGGAGGCGGGCAGGCAGATAGTCCGCGAGATCGCCCGGCGCATCGACCTCTTGCTCGGCATCGGCCTCGACTACCTGAACTTCAATCGCGCCTCGGGAACACTCTCCGGGGGCGAGGCCCAGCGCATCCGCCTGTCGACGCAGATCGGCTCCGGTTTGATGGGAATGCTCTACGTGCTCGACGAACCGTCCATCGGCCTGCATCCCAAGGACAACGTCAAGATGATCGACACGTTGCGTTCGCTTAGGGATCTCGGCAACACGGTGATTGTCGTCGAGCACGACGAGGACACCATCCGCGCCGCCGACCATTTGCTGGAACTCGGGCCCGGACCCGGAATCCACGGCGGCGAGGTGGTCGTCGCGGGGACCCTCGATGAGATTCTTAGGTGCTCGGATTCGCCCACCGGCCAGTATCTGTCGGGCCAGCGGCGGATCGAGACCCCCGCCGAACGACGCGAGATCAACGGCCAGTCGCTGCACATACGGGGCGCCCGGGAGAACAACCTCAAGCGCGTTGACGTGGAGATTCCGCTTGGCCAGTTCATCTGCGTCAGCGGCGCGTCGGGGTCCGGCAAGTCCACGCTGGTCAACGAGATTCTCTACAAGGAATTGTGGAAGCGGCTCGTCGACTCGCGCTCGTTGTCCGGCGCCCACGATGCCTTGGAAGGCGTCGACCACCTGACCCGGGTGATCAACATCGACCAGTCGCCCATCGGTCGCAACAGCCGTTCGAACCCCTCCACGTACGTTGGCTTCTACGACCAGATCAGGACGCTGTTCGCCAATGCGGCACTGTCGAAGGAGCGCGGCTACAAGCCGGGCCGATTCAGCTTCAACGTCAAGGGCGGCCGCTGCGAAGAGTGCCAAGGGGAGGGCGTGATCGCGACGAAGCTCTACTTCATGCCCGACGTGGAGGTCGTGTGCGGCGCCTGCAAGGGGCAGCGCTTCAACGCCGAGACGCTGGAGGTGGCCCACAACGGCAAGACCATCGCCGATGTGCTCGACATGTCCATCGAGGAAGGCGTCGTGTTCTTCGAGGACCGCCCGGGGATCGGCCGCAAGGTCAAGGTGCTGGACGACCTCGGCCTCGGCTACCTGACCCTGGGGCAGTCGGCGACCACGCTGTCCGGCGGCGAAGCGCAGCGGATCAAGCTGGCGACGGAGCTATCGAAACTCCAGCGTCGCGGCCACGTCCTCTACATCCTGGACGAACCGACCACGGGATTGCATCTGGCCGACATCTCGAAACTCCTGGATTGCCTGCATCGGCTGGTGGACGCTGGTCACACGGTGCTCGTGATCGAGCACCACCTGGACGTAATCAAAACGGCGGACCACGTCATCGACCTGGGACCCGAAGGCGGGCGCGGCGGCGGCGAGGTCGTCGCGGTGGGCACGCCGGAGGCCATCGCGGCGTGCCCCGAGTCGCACACGGGTCGGTATCTGCGGGCACACCTGTAACCCGCCTACGGGGCATGCCCTGCGTGTGTCGCTTGCAGGGGGCGGATGCTCTTCAATGCCCTGGCGGCGTTTCGTTCCGCGACGGCGAGTTCGTAGCGGTCCTGAAGATTCATCCAGCTCTGGGCATCGGTATTGAAGAACCTGGCTAGCCGAAGGGCCGTCTCCGCGGTTATGCCTCGTCGTTGGCGGACGATTTCGTTGACTCGGGCTGGCGTTACACCGATCGCCCTGGCAAGGGCGGCGGAAGAAAGGGCGAAGGGCTCCATGAAGTCCGCCTTGAGGACTTCGCCGGGGTGTACTGGTTCGAGTCGTATCATCGGTCGATCTCCTCAGTGGTAGTCGACGATTTCCGCGTCGTAGGCGTTGCCGTCGTCGCATCGGAAGCTTGAGCCGCCATTGGTCGTTGATTCGAATGCTGTACGAACCGCCGCGGTCGCCTTTGAGCTCTTCGAGGCGGTTTCCCGGCGGTACGCGAAGGAAACCGAGCGTTGCCGCTGCGTCCAACTGTGCCAGTTTCCGTTGTGCGACCCGTTCAAACGCCCGGAACCGACGCACCCGATAACCCGCCGCAAGCCGTTCGGTGTCTTTGCATCGAAAACTCCGAATCACGCGCTGATCATATCGGATATCGATACGCGATAGAACGCCGTGACGCCGGGTGTGACGCCGGGGAAGGCGTTGCTCAGACTACGCCGCGCCCTCGGGTGATAGGAATGTTGTCCGCCTTGAAGGTGCTGCGCTGTTCGATGTCGATGCAGTCCACCGACCGGTAGGCGTTGATCAGGCCGATCTTGCTCACTTCGGTGTAGTTGGAGTTCGCCCGGTGCATCACGCAGGGGTGGAAGATCAGCACATCACCCGGGTGGAACTGCGGGGTCACGATACGCGACTCGTACTTCTCGAACCCCTTGATGATGCGTTTCTTCACCGGCCAGCCCGGCATTTCGACGTAGCCGCGCTCGAACAAGCCGTCGCGGTGGCTGGCGGGCACAAGCGATGTTCCGCCGGTGTCGGGACCCATGTCGCCGAGATAGGTCAGCGCGGATGACAGCTTGTAGTTCGACAAGGGGATGTAGTCGGGTGCGTCCTGATGCCAACCCTGGAAATCGAAGTTCATCATCGCGGGTTTCACGACCGTCGCCGACTGGAACGCGTCGATGTCGTTGTCGTATAGCTCGCAGAACACGGACGCCAGGCGCGGGTTGCGCATGTGGGCGTCGAGACGGGGGTGCCGAAGGAAGATGTCGTTGTAGTAGTAGACCCGGTTGGGGTTCAGCGCGTCGCCGGGCTCCTTCGTCCAAGGGTCGAAACCGACGCCGCGGGTGCCGCGTATCGCAACACGAAGGATCTCGGCAGTTGCGTGGCGAAGGTCGTCGACTTCGGCCGCGTCGAAGAAATCCCGGAGGATGAGGAAGCCGTCGCGCTCGAAACTCTCGACTTGGCCTTTCTCGAGCAGGCCCATGTTGGCGTTCCGACGGATCTAGCCGCCGGGACTTCCGTGCTGCCGCGCTCCGCTACCTCCCATCCGCTTGGCGGCGGTCCGCCGCTCAGCGCCCAGGGGGTGCATGACGCCCGCGCCCGGTGGCCAGACGCCGGGTTCCGCCTTGACGTGTCGGCACAGGTGCTTGCCATGGGGCGTGAGCGTCTCCCAGATCTCGTGGGGCATCGTCTTCTTGTGCTGGGACCCCAGCCACGGAGCCCCGTATTCGACGTTCGGCAGCGAGCGGATCTCGCGGCTCAAGTTCGGTGTTGCGCCATGCCACGCGCGGTTGTCGCGGATGACGCCGGCACCGGCGGGCGCCCCGACCAGGGTCGACAGCCGCATCCAATCGGGTTCGTCCTCCGGCGGTGGCGGACGCATCTGCCAGGTATGGGAGCCGAGTATCTGACGGATCGGTCCGTTCTCCCAGGTGAGATCGCACATGGCGAAGTTGATGGTCACCACCGCCGGGCAGAAGTCGATGATCCGGCGCCGGGTGGCGAGATTGAGCTCGTCCGAGCCTTCCTCGGTCCGAATCTCGATGCCGATGTTCTTCGCCGTCTCAAGGCGGCCTTCGGAGATCTGGTTGGCCTCCTGGACATCGACGTGCAGGTGCTGGTACTCCACCGCGCCCGGCAGGCACAGGTCGCCACCCGCCCCGAGCACCATGTA
>JAPPKV010000315.1 GCA_028819775.1 Gammaproteobacteria bacterium
CGTCGCTCGCGTCGATTCGACAGATGCCGCCGCCGTCGGCCATCGTACATCACAACGGTCGCCGGGAAACCAGCGTCTACTACCGGCTCGACGCCTCGGCACCCGAGTCGGGACCCGCGCGCGATGCGCTCGACGACAAGGTCGCCGCAGCCATCCGCTCGGCACCGAGGCCCCCCGGCTACGCAGTGGAGATCCAGGAGGTAAACGAGACCCTCGCCACCGGGGCCGAGTACGCCTTGTGGGCGGTCCTTTTGGTGCTGCTGGTTCTCGCGGTCACCTTCGAGTCGCTGACCCTGCCGTGGCTGGTCCTGTTCACGTCTGTCTTGCTGGCCAGCATCGGTTCCACGTGGCTGATGGTCCTGACGGATACGCCCATGACGCCGATGGCGATAGTGGGTTTGTTCGTACTGGTGGGACTGGCGATCAACCCGGCGATCCTTCTCGTCGACCGCATGCAGCATCGGGTCAGAAACGGCTGGTCGACGGGTGCGGCGGCTCTCGCGTCGGTTCGGGAACGCACGCGCCCCATCCTGATGACCGCCGCCACGACCATCGCCGCGCTCTGTCCCCTGGCTCTCACGACAGGCCGGGAGAACGAGATATGGCCGCCCTTCGCCACGGCGATCATCGGCGGCCTGATGACGGCGACCTTGTTGAACCTGCTCGTGGTGCCGGTCTGCTACTTGTTCCTCCAACGTCTCGACCAGCTTTTCGGTCGGGTCGGACCGTGGCTCGTCGTCGCCCTTTTGACTGCCACGATCGGTTCGACGGTGTGGCTCTACAGGACCGAGACGGTGGAGTCGCTGTTTTGGCTGTTCGTCGTTTTCTGGCTGATCCTCGCAGCCTTGCTCATCATCATCGTGTTGGTGTTTCGCCGCCCCGAACTGGTCGAACTCGAAACCGCCGGGGGGCCGCCCCTGCTCGATGTGCGCAACCTGAAGAAGGTCTACGGCATGCCCGTACCGATCCGCCGGGCGATCCGCGCGCCCCGCGACTTCGCCGACCGGCGCCGCCGCGAAGGCGTCGCCGCCACCCACGCGGGATTCGACTGGCGCGATGCCATGGGACGGTTCGGGCCGTACCTGATCCTCGCCGCAGCGCCGCTCCTCCTGTCCTCCCAGGTGCAGGGCAACGGCTGGAAGCTGATCCTCTGGCTGCTGGCTGCGGCGTTTCTCGTCCGGCTAGGCACCGAAGTGCGACATGCTCGCCGACCCGAGGAGGAGGACGCGAGGCCCGGCTGGCTGGAGGCGGCGTTCCGCGTGCTCCTGCCCTGGGGCGTTCTTGCGGCTTTCGTCGCCTGGATGATCGTCATGCCCCGGCTGGAGGGCAGGGAACCGCAAGTCGTTCTACTGCTGCCGATCCTCGCGGGGATCTTGATTCTCGTCGGCCAGATCATCCGGCACAGCGCCGTGCGCCAGCAACGCGGACAGGTCGGCGAACGCGCGACCTCCGGCCCGTTCCGCCACCCCCGCACACTGCTGCGCCGCCTTGCGCGCAGAATCGGCGGCTTCGATCTGCCCATCGAACCAGTTCTTGCCCTCACCGAGGTGACCTTCCACGTCGAGCGCGGGATGGTCGGCATTCTGGGTCCGAACGGCGCCGGCAAGACCACGCTCCTGCGCCAACTGGCCGGCATCCTCGACCCCACCCGGGGCGTCATCAACCTCGGCGGTGTGCGCCTCACCAAGATCCAGCGGGTGCTGGCGCGTTGGGTGGGCTACCTGCCGCAGGACGCGGGACTGCCCGGCGGCCTCTCCCCGCGCGAATACCTCGGCTACTTCGCGGCCCTCTACGAACTGCCCGTCGAGATCCGCCGCGAGCGCGTTGAGGGCCTCCTCACCGAAGTGGGTCTCGCCGAGAAGGCCGGCGACAAGATCAAGACGCTGTCCGGCGGCATGCGCCAGCGCGTTGCCGTGGCGCGCACGCTGCTGCGCCTGCCATCGGTGATCATCGTCGACGAGCCCACCGTCGGCCTCGACCCGCGGGAGCGCATTCGCTTCCGCAACCTGTTGGGACGGCTCGCCCGAGACCGGATCGTGCTGTTCTCCACGCACGTCGTTGAGGATGTCGCCGTCGCCTGCGACCGCGTGCTGGTGCTCTCCACGGGTCGCCTCGTGTTCGACGGCGCGCCGTCCGATCTGGCGAGCGCCGCCCAAGGCAAGGTATGGGAATGCCGATACGCCCCCGACGAACCATTCGAACTGCCCGACGGCGCGATCCTCGCCGAGGAGACCCCGACCCTCGACGGCGGCAACGTGCGACGGATCATCGCCGACGGGCCGCCCGCCGCGGAGGCCACGCAGCTTGAAGCGCAACTGCAGGACGGCTACCTGCGGCTGATCACCCACGGGCGGTCGGAACTCGCCTCCGCCGAGGAGGACGTACGGTGAGCGGTCGACTCCGACGCCTCGGGGGGCAATTCGAACTGTTCCGGCTCGCCGGACTCGCCATCGCCGGCCATTGGGTGTGGCTGCTTGTCTTCCTCCCTCTGCTTTGGCTTGCCGCCCGTGCCCTCGAGACGCTGATCAACCCCACGGGTGGTTTCCTCCCCGTCAACGCCCAGGTCGGCCTGATGGGCATCCCCATGGCGATTCTCGCCGTCATCCTGGGACTGCGGATCATCGCCGGCGAGATGGACGGCAGAAGCCTCGAGATCGCCTACACAGTCCCCGGCGGCTGCCAACGCGTCTGGTGGGCGAAGCTCGCTGCATCCGCTCTCATCCTGATCGCCGCCGAGGCGCTGCTCGCCTTGGTCGTGTACTTCCTGTTCATAGAGGATTTTCCCTTTGTCGCCCTCTACGGCGCCCTGCAAGGTGCGGTCTTCTACCTAGCCCTGTCCATGGCTTTCGCCACCCTGTTCCGCAGCGAAGTCGCCGGCGCCATGGCCACGGCTGCCGTGCTGGTCTTCGACCTCTTGATCCTCGTGAACAACGACATCCGCGCATCGCCCTTCTGGAACCCGCTAGCCGTTCCGAACCAGGATCCGGAGGCGATCCTCGCCATGGCGGTCCAAAACCGCATCGGCATTCCCATCCTGATCGCGCTGATCATCGGCCTCGCATTCATGCGCGCGAACCGGCGCGAGCGGATGCTGGGCGGCTGACGGGCCTTCTGTCGCCGCCTAGACGCGGCGACGGCCACGCACGAATGAACAACGATCTGCCGCTGGGACGCCGGGTAGCCTACCCCGGTAGCTACGACGCGTCCGTACTGCGCACGATCGAGCGACGTACGGCGCGCAAGGAAATCGGCATCGGCGACCCGCTGCCGTTCCTTGGCGAGGACGTCTGGAACTGCTACGAACTCTCCTGGCTCGAACCTTCCGGCCTGCCGCGGGTCGGCGTCCTGACGCTCCGCGTCAGCGCGGACTCGCCGCGGATCGTCGAGAGCAAGTCGCTGAAGCTCTACCTCGGCGGATTCAGCGCCTCGAAGTTCGAGGACTCGGCAGCTGTCCGTTCCGCTATCGAGAACGACCTGTCGCGGGAGACGGGTTCAGCGGTGGAAGTCACCGTAGACGACCTAGACGATGTCCAACGTCTCGGGGATTTCGCGACTTTCTGTCTGGACCATCTGCCGGTCTCGGTGGACCGCTACGAGCGATCGCCGGATCTTCTTGCCGCCACGGGGAACGTCGGGCGTGATGCGGTCCACACGCATCTGTTTCGGAGCGTCTGCCCAATCACCGGCCAGCCGGACTGGGGTTCGGTCGCCATCGCCTACCGGGGCCGATTGCTCGACCGCGCTTCCGTGCTCCGCTACCTCGTGTCCTTCCGGGAGACGGCTGACTTCCACGAAGTGGCCACCGAGAGGATCTTCGCCGACCTGCACCGGGCGACCGACGCGACGGAACTCACCGTGGATGCACGGTTCCTACGCCGGGGCGGGATTGAGATCAACCCGTACCGGTCGACAGCGCGGTCCAGAGCGCCGATGGTTCGATTGCCTAGGCAGTAGACTAAGGATGAATGCGTCCTGTGTCCGATTCCCCACTGACGTTTTCGATGGAACATGGGCTACGCAAGCACCCGTGTCTGTCAATCCGCCGCCAAACCCATTAGCATCGCCGCCTCGGTTGTCGAGTCGATGGTGGCCGTATCGGCCCCCTCGCGGCGAACCGTTGTCAACCCCGTCAGGCCCGGAAGGGAGCAGCGGTCGCAGCGTGTTCGGGCGCCGGGGTGCGGCTGGTACGCCACCTCCATCGACCTCCCGGAGAGGTGTCCGAGCGGCCGAAGGAGCACGCCTGGAAAGTGTGTATGGGTTGATAGCCCATCGAGGGTTCGAATCCCTCCCTCTCCGCCACTATTTCACGATAAGATATTGAATAAAAACGTTAAATTAGTTCAATGGCTTTTTCTATTATCACTTCCGATATGCGATAGTTAGTATGTTGCATTCGGGTTTGGGGGGTGGGGCGCCGCTTC
Source organism: Gammaproteobacteria bacterium (assembly GCA_028819775.1). Next base: position 4,422 of record JAPPKV010000315.1, read on the forward strand.
GGCGCTTGATCGCTTGACTCGCCAATTCGGCCACTACGGAGGCATCGTATGCGGAATGGTGTGACCGTTTTCCACCCGTCGACTAGGCGGCGCGACTCGAGGAACTAGGTTCTGGAGCCAGTCGAATGGACGAAGAAGTGGGAACAAAACTCAATCAAGCGTGGATCGCTCTGGCGCCAGTGCTTAAGGATGCGTTCAAGTTCTATGACATCAAGGAGATCATGGGACTCGCCGGCCTGGACGTAACGCGCTTGGCGCACTTGGAACAGCACGCTGGGAGTGGTAGTGCGTCAAAAGGGCAACTCATCACTGCACTCGACGGCGAGGTGGGCAGCCTTGAGATCGCGGCGAAACGGCGCGTGTTGAACCATGTGGCGGAGGAAATCGTATCTCGCCGACCCGGTGAGATTCAACGGCTGCAGATTTGCCTCGACCGTTTGGGCTGGCAGTTCGTCGAGGGACGATTGATACCGATCGAGCTGTTCGATGCTGGCGAACTCGCCGAGTTGCCGCAGGCCGCGAGGGAGGATCTTGTGAAGGCTGCGTCACGACTTCGAGACGGGGACTTGGGTGGAGCGCTTGCGGCTGCGTGCGGTGCCGTGGACGCGACGACTGCTGCTGTGTACGACGAGAATGGCCTCGGGCCGCCGCACAAGGACAGCTTTCAGGCGCGTTGTGCCAAAGCGCTGAAGGCGAAAGGCATGGACGAGCAAGTGCGCACAGAACTGACAGCGATTGGATGGGAAGCGAGCAGGGCCGATAGGCTCGCGGACAACCTGCGGGGGGCGCTGAATCAAGGTGCGAACGTCATGCAGGCACTCCGGTCGGGGATGAGTGACGTCCATGGTTCGAAGCATGTGGTGCCGGCGTTGGTTTTTGACTCCTTGAAATGGGCGGCATTGATTGTGCGGATGTTGGGGTGATCGCAAGGCAACGAGTCATTTGCTGCCGGAGTCGGTAGGGTAGTTCGACACACTACTTCGATGATCGCTGTGACGAGACTATGGCGGTCACTTGGTGGGCGTTGGGTATGAGAACGGCCTTGAAGATCGAGCGGATTGGCGGGCGGGCCGATGGTCACGATGTCGGGACCGCCGAGTCGATGTCGTCCAGAGCAGCGTTCACCGCGTCCATCCGATTCAACGGCGCTGCCGATCCGCAATGGCTCGAAGTCCTTCAGGGTCGCGATCCGCGCCAGGGTGTTGGAACTCGACGCGTCGGGACGCCGGGCTGGAGAATCTCGTCGCCCATGCTGGCGGCGTTGGCAAGGGCGAGGACGTGATTGTTTTGCGGAGGATGCAGCGTCCGGCCGGGGCGGCAATCAACGGTGCCGCTGGTTACTACCCCATAGCCGAGGGAAACGCCGCATTGCGGGAGGGAAGCGCATGTCGGGGCGCAACCAGATCGTGAAAGCCCGGTCGTGAGTATGCGTTCTGTATGCAGGCCCTCGACCTTGGCAGGGGTCTCGAGATGGTCGGCCAGATCCTCGAGGACGTAGATGCGCAGGACGTCGCCAGCCACGCCGAGTTCGTCAACACCGGGCCTGAACCGCCAGTTCGTCGCGACCCTGGACGGCACGGCGTCTCTCTGCGGCGATGCGGGTCCGACAGTCGAACCGGCGGTGAGCTCCGTCTTTTTGGCGGCGGCTTGCTGCGTGCCGAGCATCGGAACGACAAGGAAGTAGCAGTTTGAACGCACCATACAGGCGCCGGGCGGGCTGTCGTTACCGAGGGGAGGAGCGTTGGGCAAACTCGGCTTCGTCGGCGGCGGCACCGAAGCGGGCGATGACAACAGACTCGAGCTTCTGGGCGAGGTCGTGTTCGTTGTCCCAGACGATGTGTGGGAACTGGCGCGTGTCGAAATGGACCTGTTCGAGGTTATCCGTTCGCACGCTCCAGATGACCGGGATTTGTAGACCCAGGGCGTAGCCGGCCTCGAAGTACACGCCTTGGCGTTGGCCGGTGACATCCGCGATGACGAAGCGAGAGCGAGCAATTTCGAGCTGGATTTTGGCGTCAATCCGTTCGGCGTTGGAGGGGTCGTCATCGACCCGATACGGACGATACCCGACGTTCTGGATGGTCGGTCGGATGGCGTCTGTCCAAGCAGTGTGCATGGACGGGTCGAACCACATCGCAACGAACACGTGGTTGGTATCTACGGTTCGACGGTCGAGGCCGTCCAGGTACTCCCAGCCCGATGGAGTGACTTGGCTCTCGACTACCCTGTCTCCTTGGCGGTTGACTAGTGCTAGGTGGCCCCGTGCTTGAAGAGAGTCGAGAAGGTACTCCAATTCGTCGTGATCGGTGGCCCAAGCGAGGGGATAGTCTTGGTCGCAGATGAGGTTGACTCTGGAGGCGGGGTTTTGGGTTCTCCGCTCGATGGCCTCAAGGAGGATTCGCTGCTTATCGACGACGCGGAGAGTCGGCAGTGCATCGCATATGGTGGGGAGGTCTTTGACGGATATGGAGGGCGGGGGGCGATCGGCCTCGTCCTTGTCACGGATCCACGCGGACAATCGAGGTTTGCTGTCGCTATACCGACTATTCAAGTGAAAGATAGCCGTTCGGGAAATGCGGAAGCGACGACAGCGCGGGCAGTCGATGGCTAACCACTCGCCGTAGTCCTCAGAAGCTATTTCGGTGTGTTCGAACGCCTCACACACGGGGCATGTGTTGCTATCGGGATCGTAGCTGAGCGCAGCGGAGTCGGTCACGATCGGTGCTACTTGAGTGATAGTTGGGCGGCTGGACGCGTGACGACGGCGACCAAATCGTCACCGTCAGCGGCGCCAATATCGGGGCTTCACCTTGAGTCCTTCGAGAATCTCATCGTCGAAGTAGTACTTGACGCAGGCTCGGAAGCGATCAGCGTCCTCGGTAGTGTTGAACTCCCACTTGACTGGGCTTTCGGTCCAGAAGCGCGTGTTGTTCATGCCGGAAACAGCCCGGAACCCGTTGATGGCGCAGGCGAGTCCTCGCAGCATTCCGGCAATCTCGTCCATGTCGTCTTCGTCGACGCCATCCATGTATACGCTGACACGGTTAGATCGCTCGCGGTCAATGACTACTCTTGGCACCGTATGCTCTCCGTCGGTCCAGGCCAAGCTTCGGCCAAAGGTTGCGAACAGTAAGGGAAGGGAGGTGGCCACGCAACGTGGCGGGGTCGGCGGATCGGGGTCTCGGCTCCTCGCGAGCCATCGATCGCGGCCTGTGGTGGACCGCCATCCTCCTGAGGTCTCGCTCACGATCCTTGAGGGCCTAGCGCTCCGGGACATCCACCTCGAGCCACGAAGAACTCCTCAAACGCCGCATCGAACTCCGCGCCACGGCCGTAGAAACCCACGTCCATCGTGACCGTGTTGATGGCTTCCGTTGCCCCAAGGGGGTCGCCGTTCCTCAGGAGAAGTTCCGCGTAGGCACATACGGGCCCATAACGCATGACTATGGGTTCCCCGGCCAAGTTGAAGGTATCCAAGACGCGCTCGGCTTCCTCGAGGGTAGACACCGCAATCAACTTCGCAGCCACGCGCCCATTGCCAGGGTTGTCGTCGAAGCGCCTGGTAAGTTCGTTCCGTTCCCGGTCTGGCGATCCATCTTCAGTGTCGTCCTGTGTCGTCGCGATCCAACCACCGAGAATCCACGCAACCCCCTTGGGGATCACGACTTCCCAAGGAACGACCAATGCGATGTTGGCAAACAACAAGACCGCCCAGACCCACGTCGTGTCCAGGCCGACTATTGATTCCATCAATAGTGCAAGCCAGACCGGCAGGAGGTAGCGACTCCCGCGTCGGATCATTGCGAGTCGTTGGCGAGAATCCGGCATCCCAAAGGTGGCCAGACTGATCCCTAGAGTGCCGAGAGCTGTCGCGTCTTCTCCAAACGCATGGCGGCAATCACCCCATCCCGGTCGTCTTCGGACAAGCCTTGCAAGCCGGCTTGCAGAGCAGATTCCTCTTCGGCGTCGATGAGGACATATGCGACGGCGAACGCGCCGACAACGGCACCTGCGATAAACAACAACGTCTTGCTCATGGGTCCGCATACTGAGCGGGCCGACGCCCGGTGTCAATTCTGTCGCGCTTGCGCTAACAAACTCGGAGGGGGTGGAACCCAAGCAACGGGTTGCTGTGCCGCGCAAACTGGGTCACCAGTTCGGTAGCCTCACCGGCCAGCAACACAAGCTCGAGAGCCCCGCCTCGGGGTCACGTTCAAGCCCGGTGCTTCTAGGAACTGTGTCAATTGGCTTAGGGGTTACTATCAGCATATTCCAATAAGAAAGTGAGCCTATCCGCGCGGCTTTCGTGGCGGGGAT
>JAPPKV010000497.1 GCA_028819775.1 Gammaproteobacteria bacterium
TCTCGGACCGGAACTCGGGGCTCTGGGCGGTGAAGCTCGGCGAACTGCCGGAGGAGACGACCACCGACGCTCAGCAGTAGGGCTGAGACCACCGGCCCCCAGGCCGGCACAGCGGGCCGAAAAGGAGGAGAAACTGTGTGACGCCGTCCGAGACAAATGGCCACAGCGGTTGGAAATGCCGACCCTTGGTCGGCATGGATGCCCGATACGACGCCCGGGTCGCGGGCGGCCTTTTCTTCTATTTCCTACGGAGCGCATATCACGTCGAGCGGAATGTCGACCGTGTCCTTGAGAAAACAATGTGCGGCAGCTAGGACGGCTGCTTGTTGAGATGAGTGTCGTTCTTGGGATATCCCAGGCTGAACAATCAGAATCTCTCCCCGAACAGCTCTGAATCGGCTGACTTGTAGGAGTTCGTTGACGTCACGCGCTGTTCCCTTTAGGAACCGCGATGGCCGCGTATCAGATCGGAGCAGACGTTCTCTCGTGAAGATGTGGCGGCACAGTCCCTTGAAGTTCCAGATCCAGCGACCCGATCGAACGGCCTGAGAACAAACTTCAACAGCGTCCTTCACGCGGGCGCCACCGGCAGATGAGCTGTACTTACAATGCACGAGAGCGAAGCGAATGACATCGCTGTCCGCCCGGAGACACACTAGATCGGCAGCCTCTCCGGGCCCATCGTCATCGAACACAACGTCGAATCGACCGTCAATAAAGTGGCGCGCTGTCTTCGCCTGAACCGACTCAGGGCGCTCACGGCCGTCCTTCCACAGAGACTCTTTGGCTACATCCGTGTCAGACCAGTCCCAGGGCTCAAAGCGCTCGCGAGGGAAGCTGAGACTCTGCGCATCTTGAGGGCGAACGAGCAGATTGCCGTCTAGTTCACTCAGGTCCAAGAAACGCACAAGAGGCGGGCATTCACTCAGAAAGTTCGCGAGAGGCTCCTCACGTCTCCCCGTCCCAATCAGAACCGCGTCGCCACCAAGCTGGTCGATCGAGAACCCGGTGGGAGGGCCAATTCGGTATCGGAAGTTGACCCGACCGGTTCCGAACTCTATGTGGAACCAAAGGGTTTTGCGATCTTCAGATGACCGGTCGTAGGCGAGCTCTATGAGTGAGAGCGGTATTTCCTCATCATTGTGTCGCACCAGAATTCGGTCCTCCTGCCGCTTGAGCAGCTCTATTGGCCACTCAAGGCAAAGCACTGGAGCGTCTGGAAACGTCCCGACCTCCCGCGGAATCATCACGTTATCGATGATCTGGTCAGTATTGATCGAATCGTCTACTAGCTTGGTACCGACGTGTCTGCACCAATGCGTCAGATCACGGATAGTCCCGCTTTCCTTGGACCACACCCGCCCTTTGTACGAGCAACCGACGGCCACTGGTGCGCCTGCTTCGTACCCAGTGCCTTGGAGGTTTGACTTCGTAGAACCGGCCGTGTGAGATTGGGTTAGAGCCTGCTCTACATCAGAACCGGTATACATCGCATACCGGAGGTTTCGTCGTGCATGCTTTGTGATGCCGATGTTCTGAAACTGTAGTCGGTTGATTCCTGCGAGTATCCTGAAGACACGATCTCCGCGAAGGAGTGCGACATCATCCCCTCCGACAGCCTTGGCAATGTTCTCATGCAGCGAAGACTTGTCACTGGAATGGACGAACAGAAGGCGCAGCTCCGGGTCGTAGTGAAGAACGAAGAGATCCCATTGAGTGTCGTGAATAGACTTGGCACGCGTCCATTGCACCGCCGGTTCAGTCTTGGTCACATAGAACAGTGTGTTGGATTCGTTGTGCTGCCAAACTCGATGAACTTGGGTCGACTTGACAACGGCATTGTGAAAGGCCTGCGGCGAAAACGATTCTGCATGGTAGGTGACCGTGCTGAATTTAGGACGAAGAAGACTCGGCGAAACGGGCGTTCGATGTTCATCACCATCCGCTGGGGAGAGAGGCTGCGACTGGCGGAGGAACTCGACGAGTTCCCTGTGTTCTCGCGCCGCAGTGGAGCTGAACTCGGCCAGCAGATGATTCCAGTCGGGATCTTCACTATAGAGCCGCTCGAGACCTGTTGACACGTTCTGATTTGCGATATTGGCGATGAAGGTGGCATCGCCGACAACACCGGGGGCGGTCCTGGTGAACCGACCTGCGAACTGGAGAAGCACGGCCAAGCTCTTGTGCGTGTCATGTGCGGCGGCAACCTTGAGTTGCGGGAGGTCAAAGCCTTCGCCGAGCATTTCGACGCAGACGACGACGCGACTCTGCCGGGAGCGGAGTTCTCGAATGCGCTCATCCGATTTTGGCTCGTCCGAATGGACGAGAATTGGGCGGTGATGAGGACACGCTTCCTCGTATAAGGCATGCATTGCGCGGGCGCGGTCAATGCTCCCGCATCGCGCCATGAGCACATGGTCCAGGCCCCGACCAAGGTCACGGTCAAGCGCAGCGATGGCGCGGTCGGCGATAGCGCGGTCCGCGTCATGTGGATCTAGTTCGAAGACAGGCTCAAACTCGATGCGTTTGAAATAGCCGTCTTCCTGCGCCCTACTGAGTGGATAGGAGTAGATGACGTCACCATCGACGAGGACGCCGTCGCGTCGAAATGGCGTCGCCGTAAACTGAAGGACTGACGTTTCCAAGAAGTGCCGTCGAAACGCTGTCCAGCTTCGTGCGGCGACATGGTGCGCCTCATCGATGATCAATGTGCTGGTGAGCTTCGCAATATCAGGGCCCAATGGTGCAGCGGTACCCTGACTTAGGCCCGCCATGGTTCCAATCACCACGTGACATTCTTTGAAGAATTCGAGGTCGGCGGTGGTACGTGGCCGCTTCAAGAGGGTGCCGACTATCGGATTGCGATACTTTGTTGAGACGACGCCGAGCGCACGCAGCAGGCCAAGGGTCGTGAACTTGGCCTGCGTCTGCTTGCGTAAGGCAGAAGACGGCACGACAACAAGAAGCGTTCCTTGCACCTCGCCGACAAGCGTTGCAATCATCGTTTCGGTTTTTCCGGTTCCTGTCGGCATTACGATCGTGGCTGGAGTCTTGTGCAGACTCCAGTGAGCGCCTATGGCGTGAAGAGCACCCACTTGCGGTGGTCGAAGGCCCGCGCTCGCAAGCTTTCCGTGCTCGTCTAAACGTTCTGAGGTATAGCGAATCCCGCTTCGCCATGAAGACGAGATCTGCGCCTTCAGACGCTTCCACGGTGCCTTCTCTTGTCCCGTTAGTAGCCGATGCGAGAGCCATTTATCGTTGCCATCCCCATTTCGCCGCAGGACGCCCGTCACAGTGTCGGGGCGCGGGCAGGTACGCCGCGTAGTCAGAACCACGCGTTCGCCCGACTCAAGGACCAATAACTTCTCTTCGATCCGCGGAGATACATGGACGCGGGTTACCTCCTTAACTACGGCCTCCTGCTCTGGCCTCAGGACATGCGTGATCTCGCCAAGCGCATGTCGCCGGTGCCACAACACGGGTGGCAATACAACAGTTCCGGTATCGGTGGAAGACTGGGTCATCGGTGTATTTTCGCGCGACTATTCGGATTCGGCGGGATGCGAGCTTCCAGAAGCCATCGTCTCCGCGTCCCATCACCGTCCGGAGCCGGTATTCGGCGATCGGCGGGTCAGAACCTCCGGCGGAGGTCCGCTGTAAGGACCTTGAGTGCGTACTGCAGCGTCTGGTGTCCCTTCAGTTCGTCGCGGAAGACCTCCGGCGTCTCGTTGACGGCGAAGCTGAGGTGATTCTTGTGCATGGACAAGGCGAGCGGGAACCGTGGGTCCACGAGGGATGGAGTCCCCACTCGATGGCTTCTTGGGCCTCAGGCACCGCGCTATTCAGGATCGCGTAGAGCTGATTCAGGTGGGGCCGGGCCTCGGGCGGGAGGCCTGGATGTAGTCGGCGGCGGTCGCTGAACCCGTGCCCGGCATTCCCTCGCGTCTCAAGTACAACTATTCCGGGAAGTCGAAGACCGCCGCCTCGCGCCGCAGTTGGAGCACGAGGACATCCGGGTCCACGAGCACCCGGTCCGGATCGAAACCCGTCTCGATCTCGAACTCGGCTGACCCTCCGGCGTCCAGTTCCACCGACGTCCGGTTGTCCCGATAGCTCGGCGACACCACTGTTCGGGTTCCGGCGTCCCCGGCGTCGGACCAGCGCTCGTTCGCCGTGGCGGCGACCTCGACCGTCATCCGTGCAGTGCCCGCGTTCTCCACGGTTCCCCGGACCATCCAGCCGGGGCCGGCCCGCTGCTTCGTCACCCCGGAGAGCCGGTATTCCGGCACCACCACGTCGAAGAACCACTGGGCGGTGAAGGCGTCGAAGGCCTCGGGATCTGGGGCGAAGTCACGGAGGACGGCCAACATGTCCTGGATCACTGGGAAGTCCGAACCGGCCTGATATGCGTCGATGAAGGCGCGCAGCCCCACGAGGAGGTTCTCCCGGCCCATCTCCTGCTGGAGCATCCACATCACCCAGCCGCCCTTGTCGTAGGTGACCGTTGGGTCGCCCCGCCGTGAGTCGTCGGTCTTGACGAGGGCCCTCTCCGAGTCCACGAAGCGGTTGTCGCCATAGCTGTCCTCGATCCGCTTCGTGAACTCGATGCGATGCCGATCGCCGTGCACTTCCTGGTGGAGCAGGATCGTTGCGTAGTGGGACATCCCTTCGGAGAGGATGTTTCCCCCGGGCCCCCGGCCCGGGGTCAGCATGTTGCCCCACCACATGTGCGCCGCTTCGTGCGCCACGATGGCGAAGGCGGCGTGGGCGCGGGGATCGCTCTTGGTCAGGAAGCCGATGCCCTCGCTGAAAGTGATGTTGGTGGGAAACCCCTGGGCCAAGCCGGCGTACGCCGGGAATTCAGAGAGCTTCAGGGTTTCCCAGGGGAAGGGGTAGAACCACTCCGAGTAGTGCTCCCGGGCCGCGTCGAGCGCTGCGGACATCTCCTCGACGTTGTAGTCGTGTTCCGGGTGGTAGTAGATGGCGGTGCCGCGGCCCTCCTTCACCGCGTAGCGGCCGGCGACGATGTTGAAGAGCCGCACCGGGTGGTCGGACGCCCAGACGACTGTACGCCGTCCGTCCCGGACCTCCTCGCCGATGAGCCGGCCGACGCTGTTCGCTGTGTATTGCTCCGGCACGGTGATCCGGATCTGCGTTGTCATGGGGCTCCCGCCCCAGCCGAGCGCCGGTTCCGTCTCGCCCTCGTAGAAGTCGTCGGGGTATTCTCGCTGGTCGTAGCGGTTGTCCCGGTCAACGCCGATGCCCGGCAGATACCCCGGCACCGGGACGAAGGTGGGTGAGAAGCCGGTCAGGACCACTCCCGAGTCCAGGATGAACTCTCGCCGGCCACCGACCCTCGTGCTCAGTCCCCGAGGGTGCTGGAGGTCGTAGCGGAAGCCGACCGTAAGCGAATTGCCGGGCGCCAGCGGTTCTTCGGGAGTGAAGACGAGGAGCCCCGCACGGTCATCGGGTTCGTAGGCGTCGCCGTCGAGAGTCCATTCAATCGGGGTCCAGACCTGGGCGGTGATGGGAAGCTCGGGGTAGGCATGGTCCCGGTGGTTCACGAACGTATAGGCGCCGGACACCGAGGCGGCGCGGGCCGGCGGGTCGAGGTCGACGTCCAGCTCCACGTGGGAAACCGACGGCATCCGGAAGTCGGTCCAGGTCGCCACGTTGCGCCTCCAGTAGTCCTTGGCGGCCTCCTCGGCGTCTGGTCCCTCATAGCCGGCCCGGCCCCCGAAGAACAGCAACGACGCCAACGCGGCGGGTGGAACGGCGAAGGGCAGGAGCCGGAGGCCGCCCCGCAGCAGGTTGCGCGGCCGCAGCCGGTGCAGGATCCGGGTGGCGTCGAACTCCTGGCGGCCGAACCACGTGAGCGCCAACGCCAGCAGCAGCGGGACCAGGCCGAGGTAAAGCAGCCGGTTCAGGAGCAGGGCCCGGCCGTGCAGCGAGAAGGCGCCCATGTCGCTCCAGGTGGCCATCGAGTTCCACGCCAACCAGTTGGTGATCCACGAGAGCGCTTCGTCCTGGAGCCCGAATCCGGCCAAGGTCATCCGGTAGACGCTGTAGATCACGATGGCCAGCCCGAGTCCGTACACGGCATGCCGGTTACGGAAGAGTGCGAAGGCGGCGGTCACGAAGGCAGTCCAGAAGACGAAGGTGGGGAGCATCACCCCGCCCCAGGCCGCGGCGAAGGGCCACAGCTCAAACCCGACCGGATCGCCGAGGAGGTGCCGCCCGCTGATGATCGCCCACGACGCGATCAGGGCGGCCCCGAGAATCACCCCCGCAACCACGACGTTCCCCACCGTCTTCCCGAGCAGCATCGCCCCGGTCCCGACGGGCGTCGCCCGGTAGATCTCGGCGAGTCGTTGGGTCCGCTCCTTCATCAGCGACTCCACGGTGTAGAAGAGGAGCAGAATGCAGACGAGGAGGCTGAGCGTGTTGAACTGGCTGGCGGCCATGGCGCCCGGAGTTACCAGGAGCGGCGAATCGAAGGGGCCGAGCGCCAGCAGACTCGCGTTGATGGACTGCCAGAGAATGAGCGGGACGAAGAGATACAGCCACGGCCTCACCAGCAGCTCGCGGACTTCGTTCCGGGCGATGGCGCGCGCCGCCGCGAAGAACCCCGGCGGGACGGTCCGCATCCCCAGTTCCCGGAGCGTACGCCCCGCGGCGGCTGGGGGACCCGAGGGTTCCGCTGGCCGGGCTTGCCCTCCCTCGCCGCGGCGGAAGCCGGTCACCACGGAATCGGTGTCGCCCTCGAGGAGCCTGCGGGCGGTGTTCCGGGCCGTGGCCTCCACCGCCAACAGCCCGATGCCGGCAAGGCCGATGCGGCTGAGCAGGAATCCCAGGTCCGGCGGAAGGGGTGCGGTGTTGTAGAAGTCGACGCCGCGGTCCAACTTCAGAAAGGTCTCGTTCAGCCACCGGAAGCCCGAGGGATCCGCGAGCATCAGCGCCCGGTTGATCGCCGGATCGAGCCAGCTCGGCGACCAGGTGACGAGGAACCCGAGGATGAGGAGCACCATGGCCACCGGAAAAGCGAAGACCACGATGGGCCGGCGCGTCCAGGCGCCGAGGAGGAACGGCACGCCCGCGAAGAACACGATCTGCGGGAAGCCGAACAGCAGCGCCGGGATGAGGTAGTTGCCGGGAGCGAACGGCCCGATGTGCGGGGTGTCCGCCCCCGTCGCCAGGAGGTGGTTGAAACCGATCGACAGCACCAGGTTCAGGCCCCAGATGACCCCGAACGCCGCCACGGCTCCGGCGAAGCTGCCCCATACGTACTCCCGGGCGGTCAGGCGCGTCCCGTGGATGAGCTCCCCCACCCGTAGTTCCGCATCCCGGATCAGTACGAGGCCGGTCCCGATGGCCAGGAACCAGACACCCATGGCCGTGATCAGGACCGACTGGAACATGCTCTGGGCGGCGACGGAGGTGATGTGCGACCGCAACCCTCCCGCCGTCGCTTCGCCGCTCTGGATGGTCACGTTGCCCTGAGAGAACCCGAAGGCCACCAGCCCGAGAACACCGAGCAGAAGCCAGTAGGACGGCCGCCGCAGCGCCGAGGACAGCTCCCGTCTGGCGACGGCTGCCCACCTCGCGAGCGAGGTCACGACCCGGCGCGCTCCACGGCTTCCGGCCCCGGTTGGCCGTTCTTCGAAGCGCGGTTCCGGATGAGGAGGAGGTAGGCATCCTCCAGGCTCGGAGGGACGGGGTCAAAACCCGGGGGCGGCCGTCCGTCCCGGACATGCACCCTCACCCGGTTGCGTCCCTCGATCAGGACCGCCTGCGTTACCAGGAAGCGGCGCTCCATTTCGTCCAGGCCCTCCTTGGCGACCGCTCCCTCGAAGATGGTGCCCTCGAGGCGCGCGCGTGCGTCCCCGGGGGCGGTGTCCGCCAGAATTTGTCCGCCGCTCAGGACCGCGACCCGGGGACAGAGAACCGAGATGTCCTCCACGATGTGCGTGGACAGCAGCACCAGGCGGTCTTCCGCCATTTGGGCGAGCAGGCGGTAGAAGCGCAAGCGCTCCTCCGGGTCGAGCCCGGCGGTGGGCTCGTCAACCACCACGATCCGGGGATTTCCGGCCAGCGCCTGCGCGATGCCGAGTCGCTGCCGCATGCCGCCCGAGTAGGTCCCGACCTTTCGCTTTGCGGCGTCGTGCAGATTCACGCGCTCGAGGAGCTCCGCGGCAAGGTGCTTCACGCCCCGCGGCGCCTTGACGCCCTTCAGCACGAGCAGGAAACGGAGCATCGCGGCACCGGTCAGGTGGGGATAGAAGCCGAAGTGCTGCGGGAGGTAGCCCAGTTGACGGCGGATCCGGCGGGGGTCTCCGCTGACGTCCTCGCCGTCCAGCAGGACGGCGCCCGAGGTGGGTTCCAACAGGCCGGCGACGATGCGCATCAGGGTTGTCTTGCCGGCGCCGTTGGGTCCGAGGAGCCCGAGCATCCCGCGCGAGGCTTCGAGCGAGACGCCCTGGAGCGCCGCTACCGGTCCGGGATAGACCTTGACGAGGTTTCGGATTTCGAGCATGAAGGCTGGGAGAGTAAGGGAATGCTGTCCACCGGGTCCCTCAAGAGCCGTGACGGCGCCGCCGGCCTGGGAACCCCCCCATAAACCCCCCACCCGCCCCCCCCGGCCCGGGGGGGGGGAGGCCCACCCCCCCGGACCCCGCCCCCCCCCCCCGCCCCCCC
>JAPPKV010000470.1:0-2652 GCA_028819775.1 Gammaproteobacteria bacterium
ACATCAACCCGGCCCGGGAAGGCAGCGGCGGTCACTGGATCATCCAGGACGGCGCGATCAGCGACCCGGACGGAGTCGACATCTCGGCGAAGTTCGTGCCCGGCGACATGGAGAACAATCTGACGAAGATTGGCCCGCTCTACTTCGACTTCAACGCTCCGAGGGTGACGGACGCTTCGGAGGTCACGATCGAGGGTAGGTCCATCCAGGAGGCGTTCTACTCGGGCAACAGGGCGCTGGGTGATGACCGATCGCAGCGGGTCGGGATCTCGAACGTCTCCGAGGGAGGTTCCGGAGGCCAGTGGGGGAGCACGACGCAGATCGTCGCGGTAGGCGACTGCTCGATCTCGGCCAACGCCGACACGGGCGAGCGCGGCGCGGGCACGGCGTTCCAGGCTCTGGTCGAGGACGCTAACGCGATCGGCGATCTTCCCGAAGATGATCCCTACAGCGACGACCTCAGCGATGATGGCGGCGTGCAGTGCTACACCGCCGAGCTGCAGTCGATCACGGACCCGCTGGGGAACGCCCGGTCTCTCGGCAACGTCCGGATCCAGTCGGCGAGCAACTTCGGTGTGGACAGGACGGCTCCGGAGGTCGACGACCTCCTGCCCGACGAGGAGCTGGTGCTGATGGACGGCGCCGTGCTCACGTTCGAGGTGGACGATCCCGATCTCGAGACGGGCGAGAATAGCAGCGGGCTCGATGAGGAAAGCCCCTGGGCGTATTGGGGTCCCAGCTCCAGCTGGTCTCAGCGCTATTTCTACAGCACCCAGGATGGCGCCCCCTCCGGTGTCGTATCGAACGTGGAAGACGGTGTGGTCACGATTGCGACGAACACCGGCGATTCGGAGGCTGACAAGGAGCGGCGCTACGTGGTGGTGGCGCTGGTTCAGGACAACGCCGTGCCGCCCAACCGCTCCAGCACCAGCTTCGCCTACACGCGTGACTCGGAGGGTCCGGCAGTCTCGTTGTCGAAGAGTCAGTCCGATATCGGCAACATCGGCACGCAAACGGTCACGGTCGGTGTCGGTGGGACGATCTCCGACAAGAACGTGATCAAGGTAGCCGATCTGAGCATCCGAATGATCGCCGCAGATGCAGGCGCTGATGCTTGCATGGCGGCCGATGATCTCTCTCAGGGCCGGACGGGTCGCGTGGTCCGCAACAAGCGGGATCTCGAGAACGACTCGAACAAGATCGAGTTCGACGAGTCGTTCACGATCCGGAGGCCGACCGGTACGGGTGCGGGACCGGAGACGTACTGCTTCTGGCTGGCTTCCGCGGACGTCGCGGTCGAAGCCAATGGCCGAGGCGACGGTAATGCCGGGGACTACGAGCTTGGCCGCTTCAGCGTGGGCTGGCCGGAAGGTCCGGCGGCGCCGCCTCCTGGCCCGACGTTCGATTTCTCGACGAGAACGGACAACGCGGATCCAGCGACTGCGTCGGCGCTGACGGATGCGCTTGAGGTGACCGAGGGCGACGCCACCGGCGTGGTGTACCACGTCACGCTGAAGGATGTGGCCACGGCCCCGACGGCGGCAGCACCCGTCTCGGTGACGGTTTCTGCTCCGCCGGGACTGAGCGTCAACATTGACGGCGGAACGGCCGGGGCGTCCCAGACGCTGAGCTTCACAGCAGCCACCGACACGGTGGCGGTGACCGTTACGGCCGACCACGATGGCGACATCGATTCGGAAGCCCTCTCCGTGAACCACACGGCGACGGGCTACACCGCCGCTTCGGTCGGGGTCACGTCGATGGACGACGACTTCATGATCTCGGCGTCCGTGACCCAGGTGCGTGAGAATGACGACGCCATGGACGTTCTGGTGACCGTCACCGCAGGCAGCGCGACCGCTGCGGAGCGGACCGCAACCGTGGCGGCCACTGAGGCGGGAGGCGCTGCATCCGCCGACTTCACCGTCACCGGAACTGCGGACGTCAGTATCGCGGCGATGGCGACGATGGACACGTTCACCCTTTCGGTGGATGCGACTGACGACACCGAGCGGGGCGAGCTGGGCGAAATGATCTCGCTGGGCGTATCGGGCAGCGCAGATCCCACCGCCACGTACTACATGCCGGCCGAGATCACGATCCTCGACGACGATCCGGACTTCCAGCTGTCGCTGAGTCAGGACGAGGTCGCTGAGGGGGCGGGCCAGGTCACGGTGACGATCACCGCGACCCCGACGGGCACTGTCGATGTGCGCGCCCGAACCGTCTTCACGCTCGCCACGACCGGTACCGCCGTTAGCGGGACGGACTACAGCACGAATCCGGCCACCATTACGCTGACGGTCGATGTCGGCACCTATGATTCGAGCGATAGCTTCACGACCGACGTGGTGCTGACGATCGAGGAGGACGACGACACGACCACGAACACCACGATCGTGTTCGACGACGCCGACGGCGAGGGAGGATTGACGGTCAGCGAGAACACCACGCTGACGATCACCGACAACGACAGCAGTGGCGATCAGTAAACCCTAACGGTCTCCGACGAGGCCTCAGGAAGCGGGGGGCCCCCCCCGGTTGGGGGGGGGGGGGGGGGGGGTTTTTTTGGGGGTGGGGGGGGGGGGGGGGGTTGGGGGCCCGGGGGCGGGGGGGGGAGGGCCCCCCCCCCCAACCCCAAAAGAAGAAAAA
>JAPPKV010000470.1:2662-8647 GCA_028819775.1 Gammaproteobacteria bacterium
GCGCCCCCCAAACACCCCCCCCGTTAAAACACCAAAAACCCACCCGGGCGCCCCCAAAAAACCCCCCCGGGCCCCCCGGGGGGCCCCGCGGCGCGCCCCCCCCCGGGGGGGGGGGGGCCCCCGCTTCTTTCTTTTTCGGGGAGGTACAGGTGCGAGCGATGATGCCGAGACTCAGTCGGGTGCGAAGCGCCCTCCCGCTCATTCTGATCGGAGCAGTAGCCCTCGCCGCCGCCTGTGGCGGAGGCGACACGGTCGACCCCGGGCCCACGCCTCCACCTCCTCCGGCGCCTCCACCTCCTCCGCCCGCCAACCGGGCACCGGCGTCAGCTACGGCGATTCCGGATCAGATGGTCGTCGAGGGACAGACCGTGACGATTGACATCTCAGCATCGTTTTCTGACCCCGACGGCGATGCGCTGAGCCACACGGCCGCGACGTCCAACGCCGAAGTCGCGACCGTTGCCGTGTCGGGAACCGAGCTGTCCGTCACAGGTGTCGCGCAGGGCGCGGCCGCGGTGACGGTCACCGCCTCCGATCCGGGCGGACTCTCGGCCACACAAAGCTTCGCCGTCGAAGTGGCGGAGCCGGCACCCACGACTTTGACGGTCACGCCGGACACCGCGACGCTCACCGCGATCGACCAGACGATCCGGTTGTCAGCCGATGTACGCGACCAACTCGGCCGCCCGATCACCGGCGCAACGGTGATCTGGTCGAGCGGCGACACCAACATCGCGACGGTCGATACGAGTGGCTTGGTGACCGCGGTAGCCAACGGGACCGCGACCGTCGCGGCACGCTCGGGCGATGTGTCGGACGGCGCTTCGATCGTGGTTTCGCAGACGGCCGCGATGGTGGAGATCACGCCAACGACCCACACCCTCGCCACGGGCGACACCGTGCGGCTGGTCGCGACGGCGACCGACGACAACGGACACGTGGTCGCGGACGCGGTCTTCAGTTGGGCCTCGAGCGATACTACCGTGGCCTCCACCGACAGCTTGGGCCTCGTGCGAGGTGTGGCAGAGGGGGCGGCGACCATCACGGCTGCCGGCGCCGGGTCCGCCGCCGGAGTGGAAGGCACGGCGGAGATCACCGTTCTACCTCCGCCTCCGCCTCCGGATCTCACGGGGACGTACTACCTCGAGAGCCTGGTCGGGACGTCAACGGGCGGAACCCAGCTCACTCGACCGACGGTATCGGGGACGCTGGAACTCACGCAGGAGGCGCCGACAGGCGATTCCGCGACGGGCAGCTATGAGGTGGACATCACGACACCCGCCCTGACGATCACCGACGAAGGCACCTTCACCGTGCGTACCGATGGAAGCTGGCGGCAGGACGGAGAGGTGTCCGGCGAGGGAACGTATGCGATATCGGGCGACACGCTCACGCTCGCGATCACCGAGCCCGAGACGGCGGCTTCAACGACCGTTTGGGTGATGGGGATGCCTCCGGCGCCCGGAACGTGGCGCGGACTCGTGGTCGCGCCGGAAGTCCGCTGCTCCGATTACGACGCGGAGCAATACCGGCACCCGGCCGGCCTGGAGGATGCGGTCATCGCGGCGTTGGGCGACAAGCTCTACGAGGCGTATACCGGGGTCTACTACGATCACGTACGGGACATCCAGGTCGATCACATCGTGGCCAAGCGGGAGGTGCACGATTCCGGCGGGTGCGCCTGGGCGCCGAGTGCGCGCCGGGTGTTCGCGCGCGATCTCGAGAACCTGGCGCTGGCTTCGCCAACGCTGGATCTCGGCATCAAGGCTGGACGGGACGCTGCCGAGTGGCTGCCCGACTTCAACCGATGCTGGTACGCGGGTGCCGTCGTGGCCGTGCGCCTAAAGTACGCCCTGACGGTGGACGAGGCGGAGCGCGATGCCCTGGAGGAGGTACTCTCGGGCTGTGAGTCGACGGAACTGGTCTTCGCAGCCGAAACATGGACAGTCGAAGAGATCATGCTGGGCGACGAGAGCGGCTGGCAGGCGCTGTCTCCCAACAAACCGGACCTCAACGAGCTGGGGGTTGCCGGCCATGTGGCGGTGTTCTGCACGTCTGCGGTCGCGTCCGTGGACTTCGCGTTCGTGGCCGGAGGCGCGCGCCTGGATGAGAGCGAAGCGAACTTCGAGTCCGGGCGTCTGGGCTACAGGTCTCGTGTCAACATCGAGTGGTACAGGCCGCCACCGCGGGCGCTCGATGCGATCACCGTCAACCAGTACCCCCACTGGGAGACCTGGGTCGCTCGCCTCAGCCCTGGGTCTCGTGACGCGTTCATCAATGGGCTGGTGGTAGATCGCCAGGGGGTTTTCGTCTCGTGGCTTCTTCACGAGGAGGACGCCACGATGGCCTACGAGGGCGGTACCGACGCTGGAGAGACGATCCTCGACGCCCTCCAGCGGTGCACGGGTGGCGACGGAGACTTGACCACGCTCCTGTCCGGCCTTTCCGGCAACCCGACCGCCATCAGGGGACAACCGTGACGTTGTAGGAGAGATCCAGCAGCGCGACCGGCGTCGGCGCGGCCGAGGCGGAACGCCGAAGGTCTGAATCCCGGCATCCGATCACGGACCGTCCCGAAGGGAGTTGACAAGTGGCAGCACCGCGCGATAACCGATCGAGTCGAGCCCCACGGGCCATGAAGCGCGGCCGGTCCCCGTCTTCGTCGTGGCCGCGCAGGTCTGACGCGCTTGGGCGCGATGACGCCGCCCTCTCCCTTCTTTCCGCCGCTCCGGCGCTTCTCTTGGGCGCGTTGCTGGCGGCGATGTTCTTCGCCGCCTGCGGCGACGGCGCCACGGAACCGCCAACCCCGGATCCATCCCGGCCGACCACGGTGACGGTCACGCCCGCGACTGCCGAACTCACTGCCGTGGGTGCCACCGTGCAGTTGAATGTCGAGGTGCTCGACCAGAACGGACAGGCAATGGCCGGAACCACCGTGATCTGGGCCAGCAGCGCCACCGCGGTGGCGACGGTGGACAGGAATGGACTGGTGACGGCGGTGGGCAACGGTCCGGCCACGATCACGGCCACGGCTGGCGCGGCTTCGGGGAGCACGCGGGTGACGGTGTTGGCTCCGGCACCGACGACCATCCGTCTGGGCGAAGAGTCCATTGGAGCACCGGAGGGAGGGTTGGTCGTCGTGCCGGTCACGGCCAGCACGCCGACGGAGTCTCCGCTGACTGTCAGGTACACCATTGCGAGCGACTCGGATCCCCGGACAGACGATGCGGACGGAGCGGATTATCGCGATCTCGGGAGAGGGGTCGTGGAATTGGCTCCCGGAGACAGCGTGACAACGATACGGGTGGCCATCAACCAGGATGGGGAGATCGAGCCGGCCCGCGAACTGTTCGTGGTGGTCCTGGACGCTCCCGGAGCGGAGGCGGGATACGTGTTGGGCCGCACCCAGTCGACCGTCGTCTCGATCGAGGAAGGAGTTTGCGACCGAACAGAAGTCGTGCGCGCCCGCATCTTGGCCATTTTGGAGCGCCAGGATTGCGTGTCCGTCACCCCGGAGGACCTGGCCCCAATCAGGATCCTGGACATGTGGACAGCGGAATTGAACACGCGACCGGCGCTGACCCTCCGGGTCGGTGACTTCCAGGGTCTCACCAATCTAAGGGCGTTGCAAGTGAGTGGTTACGCGTTG
This sequence comes from Gammaproteobacteria bacterium, assembly GCA_028819775.1. The sequence continues at coordinate 6,312 of JAPPKV010000470.1, forward strand.
AGCCCCCTTCCGGCCGACATCTTTGACGGCTTGTCCCAGCTTAACAGTCTGAGGCTTACCGACAACGAGTTGTCGTCGCTTCCGGCAGGGATCTTCGAGGGCCTGTCAGACCTCAGACAGTTGGCTATCTCTTTTAACGAGATGACTTCTCTTCCGGAGTCCGTGTTCGCCGGCCTCGTGCAGCTAGAGTTCATCAATATGGTCGGTTTCATGTCCGAGGATGTGCCCTTCGCGCTCCCAGAGGGTTTGTTCCACGGCCTGTTGGCCCTCAAGGAGTTGCACCTGGGCAGTACGCCCATGCCAGACGCCCTGCCTGAGGGGATCTTTCGCGATCTTGTCAATCTCGAGGCGCTGAATCTCAACGGCTGCGGGTACGGAGTGGCGGCGCCCTCTCTCTACAGCCACCTCCGGAATCTCGAGGAGCTTCATCTGCAATCCAACGGGCTGTCCGCGCTGCCGGATGGGTACTTCGTCGGTCTTACGAAACTTCGCAAACTCAATCTTCTCGGTAACCCCGGGGCGCCGTTTGAACTGAAGCCGGAGCTTGAGCGAACGGACGCCGCCACCGCATATGCGCCGGGGCCAGCGACGGTCCAGACCAAACTCGCCAAAGGTGCGCCCTTCGCCTTCAGCGGATCCGTATCCGTGATCAACGGATCCGCGTCGGCGTCGGCAGCATCCGTCGCGGCCGGCGACAGCATCGCCGGCAGTTTCGTGGTCAACGCAGCATCCGCCGGCACGTCCACCTATGTCATCATTGACGTTCCCGAGACGCCATCGACTTATCAGGGCGTCGAGTTGAAAGCGCCCGAGCCGCTCATTCTGTTCGCCGCTTCCGACGACCGGTTTCCGATCGCGAAGGGAGAGATTCCACATTACGTCCTGCGAGTTGGGGGCCCGCAGGCTACCGTTGATCTGGCGCCCTACTTCGACGAACCGGACGGAGAGGAGTTGACCTATACGGTAGAGACAGACGCGAGCAACGTGGGCGTCGATATTTCCGGGAGCGTAATGACTGTGGTCTCGCGCTCGGCGGGTGCGACGAACTGGAGCGTGAGGGCGACTGATCCTCAAGGCCTGTATGCGTCGCAGGCGATGGAAGCGACCGTATTGCGCGCCTCCGACCCGGCATCGTTCGACATGGATCTCGTCTTCCTTGAGCCGGGCCAGGAATGGCAGAACGCGCGTGTTCGTGAAGCCGCCGACCGATGGAACCCGATCTTGGTTGGCGATCTCCCCGATGTCCCCGTGAAGGAGCCGGGCCTGTGCGGCAATGACGATGAGGTGCGGCTTGTGCTGGAAGCGGTAGACGATCTGGTCGTATTCGTGTCGTTTGCAAATATCAGCGCTCCGGGGCTTGCAGGCGTCTGCGCGATACGGGAAGAAGGTGGGCTTCCCTACACCGGTAACATATTCATCCACTGGGACTTGGACGGGGAGTCAATCGTCCGCTCCACCGCGTTGCACGAGATAGGCCATGCTTTGGGGTTTGGCACCCTGTGGGAGGGATTCCTTGAGAATCCCGTTAGGAATGAAGACGACGCGGGAGCCGACACGCATTTCACGGGTCCCCTCGCCTTACGGGCCTTTGACGCTGCGGGAGGAGGCAGTTGGAACGGAGGATCCAAGGTCCCCGTCGCCAACGCGACATACAGTCAGTTGAGATCGGCCAATTCTCATTGGAGGGCGGGACCTCTCAAGGGCGAGCTTATGAATCCTTGGGGAGGCGGGGTTTGGCCGCCTTATCGCGGCGTGCTCAGCGCTATCACGGTGCAGTCACTGGCCGATCTCGGGTACATGGTTGATGTGAGCCAAGCGGATCCATACACGTTGCCCGACGCGATGGCAGCGGCGGAGGAATACCAAGACAGCACTTCGCTTGAGGCATGGGACGATGTCCTTCGGGGCCCAATCGTTGTCACCGATTCGCGGGGCAACTTCGTTCGCGTTCGGGAGCCGAGCCCGAGATAGGGCGGTCGGCGGCTCTTGGGAGACGGGGACCGCCTCAGCGCCGTTTCCGGGCGGTCGAAATGCTTTTCGGGTAAGCTACGGGGCCCGCGGAATCGCCCAGGTCCGACGATTCTCCGGTCTCCGAGGGGTAAGGGTAGGGTAGAATCCAAGCCACGCGGCAAGGGGCGCGGTCGTCGCAAAGGGACATGACGGGTCGCCCGCGAGGTCGAGGAGCTTGCCCGCGGCAGCTTGGTTGAGGCTGTTCCCAGCAGTGCCCTGAGGGGCGTTTAGGCGGCTCCGCCGGGCTGGCTTACCGACGTTATGGTGGTTAAGTATCCATCTCACAAGCGGACGCCCGTTTTTCGCGGAGCAACCTGTCTCGCAGC
>JAPPKV010000276.1:0-2364 GCA_028819775.1 Gammaproteobacteria bacterium
AGGGATCCCAACGACCCGCTCTTCATCTGCAACGAGGAAATGAACAACTTCTCGTTCTTCCTCTACGACAAGCCCAATCCAGCCGTGGCCAAGTGCGGCAAAAACACGCCTGCGAACCGTTGCGACAAGATCGAGAACAAGGTCGTGGCCAACCGGCCGGCCGTCGAGGACACATACCGCGAAGGCTGGTCGGTGGTCGCGGACTACGATCTCACGCCCGGGCTGGTCTTGAGGTATTCCTACGGCACGACGCGGCTCGACGAATGGAGTTCCCACGACAACGACCGCACGGATCGGATTCCCGGCGACGACAGCGTGCCGCAGGACTGCCTCGATTCGCGTACCTTGGAGGAATGCCAGGCGCTCTTCCCATGGGGCACGAGCGACGGTCGCACCGCCTTCCCCTACAGCAACGACGAGACCTCCCACGAGATCCAGGTCCTTTCGAACTTCGAAGGACCGCTGAACTTCATTGTCGGGGCGTACGACTACGAAGGCGCGACCCACTGGAGCGACGCGTTCCAGGGCTTCGGCCACTCGTGGCGGTTCGGCTCGGCCGACGAGAAAGCCCAGGCCCTCGGTTTCGCCGACTGCCAGGACTACTTCAACCAGATTGTCGCGCCCCAGTTGGAGGACCCGGAAGGTCCGTTTGCCGAGTCGCTTGCCGAGGGTCGCCAGATTCTCTGCCCGCCCTCCGGCCAGACCGACTTCACGACCACCGGCGGGTCCGCCAACGAGAGCATCCAGGAGACCCAGGCTGTCTTCGCCAGCGTAGACTACGCCCTCGATGACCAGTGGACACTGTCCGGCGGTCTGCGCTACACGCGCGACGAGAACATCCAGGTGGACGGTTCGGACTTCGGCTACGCCCAGTCCTGCCCGCCGGGCCACCCCACGTGTGCTGCCGAGGGCCAGTTCGTGCCCCTGTTGAACTTCTGGAACCAGGCATTCGCCGAACGTGCCCGTCGGGCGGCAACCGACTGCGTGATCGATTGCGTCGGCCGGATCCAGGAGTGGGACGCGATCATCTACAACGGCGCCGTCGAATACCGGCCGGATGAGAAGACCCTTCTCTACGGGCGCATTTCCACGGGCTACCGGGCCGGTGGACTGCCGTCCCAGACCGCCGGCATCTTCCCGCCCATCGAAGAGGAGACGGTCGTCAACTACGAAGCAGGCCTCAAGGGACTCTTCTTCGATGACCGGCTGCTGCTCCAGGCGGGCGGGTACTACAACGACTACGACGGCTTCCAGATCAACGCCATCATGGACGCGGCGGAAGCGGGCTATCCCCAGGCGATCGATACCTTCTCCTCGAGTCCGCTCGTCGAATTCACCACCAACGTCGACGGTACCGCCATCTACGGTGTCGACGTCGAGTGGACGTACTTCCTGAACGACCGTACGCGGATCAGCGGCTACTACGCCTACCTGGACTCCACGCTCGGCGAGTTCTCAACGGTCGTGCAGGACGATCCCGACCCGCAGATCGGCATGTGGACCTACCTTGACTGGGAGACGGGAGAGGAGGCGACCGGCCCCTACATCAAGCCGAGGAACCTAAAGGACGGCAAGCTGCCGCAGCAGGCCAAGCACAAGGCGGCGGTGACCCTGGCCCACGACCTCGATGTCGTGGGTGTCGACGGGCAGGTGCAACTGCTCGGTACGTGGAGCTACACCGGCGACCGCTACGCGCTGGTGCAGAACGCCGAGTCCAACCGCATGCCCGCCTACGACCGGCTCGACCTGCGCGCCGCCTGGACCTCCGTAAACGAGCAATGGTCGGCGACGCTGTACGTGCAGAACGCTCTGGACGAAATAGGTTTCGTCGAATACGTGCCCGGGTTTCGTCCCGACTGGGCCTTCAACGCCCAGGAGGGATATGCGCAAGGCGTGTTGACGGAGCCTCGCCAGGTCGGCCTGCAGGTACGCTGGCGGCCGCAATTGTAGGGCACGCCCCTGCGGCGTCCCGTGCCGTTCGGAAGAACCCCGTAGGGGCGACCCTAACGCGCCCGCAAGGGCGCGCGGTCGCCCCGCCCGACCCTGTGGTCGCCCTGGTCGGCAAGGTACTTTGCCGGGTGCGGGCGGGGACAAGCCCCGCCCCTACGCGTCCCGACCGCCGCCTATGGAGTGTCGGTATGGCAGGGCAGTCTCACGAGCATTCCGCACCTCCAATCCGTAACAGGCTCCTCGATTGACCGACTTGGCTAACACAACGCGCCCCCGCGGTCTCTCTCGGGCGCTCGCCGACCCGAGTCAAACCCCCGACTTGGGCCTCAGACGTATGGGTCGCATCGCTTGGAAGGCGCTGCCTTTCATGCGGCCCATGATGTGGCACATCATCGTGATCCTGTCCCTCGGCTT
>JAPPKV010000276.1:2464-3857 GCA_028819775.1 Gammaproteobacteria bacterium
TCGCTGCGCTTCCACAGCGACTCGCGTTCCGGGGATGCGATCTACCGGATCATCCAGGACAGCGCGCAGATCGTGAACCTGCTGCGCGAGGCCATCATCAGTCCCATCACGATGGTCTACGCGCTGGTCATTGCGCTGACCTTCATCACGGCCTTCGACGCGCTGTTGCTGCTCGGCGTCGCGCTCGTCGCCGTGCCGGCGGTCGCGCTCACCGTCGTCTTCACGCCGCGTATTCGGCGGCGCTCGGTGGCGAGCCGGGTCGCGGGCAGCAACCTGACATCGCGGCTTCAGGAAACGTTCGCCGCGCTCAAGGTCGTCAAGGCCAGCCGCGCGGAGCGGCTCATGCTCGAACGTTTCGATGTGGACTCCAACCGCGCCCTCGATGCCGCGCTCATGCTGCGTTTCGAAATGGTGGTGCTGTCAACCCTGGTGATGTTCTTCGGCGGCGCGGCGTTGATCGGGCTCGAGTACGTGATGGCCGGCTGGGTCATCGAGTCCCGACCGACACTGCTAGGCGCATGGGCGGCGGCCTTCCTCGGGTTCACGCTGTGGAACCTCGGTGCGTTCCAGGCCGCCGGCGAAAGGCTCGGCGCATCCTTGGGAACCGGCTACGGCATGGTCCGGGTCTGGTGCATGATCCAGGATCTCTTCATCGGCCTCGAACGGGCGTTCTACTTCCTCGATCTCGAACCCGAGATCGTCGAGCATCCCTCGCCGGTGCCCTACCCGCACCCCGTCGCAAGCGTGACTTGGAAGGACGTCAACTTCGCCTACGAGCCGGACCAACGCGTGCTGACCGATGTCGAGTTGACTGCCGAAGCGGGCAAGATAACGGCCGTCGTCGGTGCCACGGGATCGGGCAAGTCGACCTTGATGTCGCTGCTTCTGCGCCTCTACGACCCCGACGGCGGCGCGGTGCTCGTCAACGACGTAGACCTTCGCGACATGCGCATCGACGACTTGCGGTCGAACTGCGCCATCGCCCTGCAGAAGAACGTGCTGTTCACCGGCAAGGTGGCCGATAACATCGGCTATGCGACGGGCGCATCCCGGGATCAGATCGAGGAGGCTGCGCGGATCGCCTTTGCCGACGAGTTCATCCGGGAGATGGAGGCTGGCTTCGACACCGAACTGGGCGAACGCGGCAGCAAGCTCTCCTCGGGGCAACGCCAGCGCTTGACCATCGCCCGGGCGGTGATCCGCGACACGCCCATCCTCATCCTCGATGAGCCCACCGCCTCGCTCGACGCCGAAACGGAGCATAAGGTGTTGGCCAACCTCGGGGAGTGGGGAGCGGACAAGGTCGTGCTGCTCATCACCCATCGCCTGTCGACCATCAGGGGAGCGGACCGGATCGCCCTACTCGAACACGGGACCGTCGCCGAGATCGGCA
>JAPPKV010000276.1:3957-8461 GCA_028819775.1 Gammaproteobacteria bacterium
GTGAGCGAGGCAAATGCCGGCCGGGGTTCGCGATCCGTCGACACGACGGTCGACACGACCCAGCGGCGGACGCTCGTGAGCGGGTTCAAGGCCGGGGAACGATTCGACGACCGCATCGACACCGGACCCGAGATCAGTCATGCCAACGCGTTGGTGGTCGTATGGCGCGGCCTCAAACTCATCGCCTACGTACCGGGACTCTTCACGGCCAAGTTCGCCTTCAACATCGCGATGATCGTCCCGGGGCTCTTCCTCGCCTGGTTCGGCAAGATCATCACCGACAACGTTCTGATGCAAGAGGAAGTCGTTGCGGAAGGCGCCCGCTTTCCGCCGCACATGATGCCCCTGATCCGCTTCCTCGAGGGCATGGGCCCGATGGAGGTCATGCTTGCGCTGACGACGATCTACGCCATCGGCCTGATCCTGATCGGCACGCGCGCGGGAGAGGATGGCCATTCCGCGGGAACCTTCGGCGGCAGCGACCCGGCGTCGAGCGCGGAGAACGAACTCTCCGAGGCCTGGTCCAACTCGGGCGGGATTGTCGGCCTCGTCGAGTACTGGCTGAGTGTCCGGCTCAACCAGCGTCTCGGCAACGCCTTGCGCACCCGGCTGTTCGAGCGGCTGACGCATTCGCCGATGACCACGATCGACGAGAACCGCGTGGGGGATTCGCTCTACCGGGTCCTCTACGACTCGGTGATCGCCTGGGGCATGGTCGGGAGCGCCACCATGTATCCGTTCTTCACGGCCGTCGGCTACGCCATCACCCTATACCAGCTCGAATACACCTACAGCGACGTGGCCCCGGAACTGATCTGGATTGCATGGATCATGCTGCCGGTGGTCTTCACCGTCACCTTTCCCGTCGCCCGCCTGATGCGCCGGACGGTGCACAACGCCCGCGCGGCGGGGGCCGCCACCACCAACTCCATGGAAGAGACCATGGCCAACATCGGCGCCGTGCAATCCTTGAGCGGCATGCGGCGCGAGAAGGAGCGTTTCGCGGAGCGCAGTGCACACGCATTCTGGCGGGGCCGGATAAACCTCCTGACCTATGCGTTGATGGAGTTTCTCATCAACGGCGCCAGTGCGCTGGTTGCCATGGTGATTGCCATCCTTGTCAGCGACCAGGTGATCGAGGGGGTTCTGACTGTCGGGGATTTCGTCGCCCTGTTCGGCCTCTACATGTCCATCGCAGGCACGGCTTCGGCGGTTGGGGACTTGTGGATCAACATCCAGGACCGCATTGCGCCGGCCCGTCGGGTGTTCTTCTTCATCGACCATGAATCCGACGAGGAGCGCTACCGGGGCGGACGCCTACGTCCCATCCGGCAGGGCTTGCGCATGGAGAACGTCGACTTCGTCTACCCCGACGGCCGGCAGGCGCTACGCGGCATCAACCTGCGTCTCGAGATCGGCGAACTCGTCGCCTTGGTCGGCCCCACCGGCGCTGGCAAGACCAGTCTGGCCTACCTTGTGCCGGCGTTCCTGCGACCGACGCGTGGGCGCGTCCTCGTGGATGGCAACGACCTTGATGACGTATCCCTCGACTCCCTGCGCGACCAGGTGGCCTACGTGTTCCAGGAACATCAGCTGTTCTCCGAGTCCATCCGCGACAACTTAAGGATCGCCAACCCCGCCGCCACCGAGTCGGAGATGGCGGCGGCACTTGAAACGGCGGGTTGCACGGAGTTCATCGAGCAACTCCCCGACGGCATCGACACCGTACTCGGCCGGTCGGGGGATACGCTCTCGGTGGGCCAGCAGCAACGCCTCTCCATTGCCCGGGGACTCGTGCGAGATACGAAGATCCTCATCCTCGACGAACCCACCGCCGCCTTGGACCCGCAGACCGAGAACGCTCTCGTTCAAGCCCTCTTGCGCGCTCGGCAGGACCGGCTGGTGATCGTCATCGCCCACCGCCTGTCGACCATTCGGCGGGCGGATCGAATCGTCTTCCTTGAACAAGGCCGAATCGCCGACATCGGCGAGCACGACGAACTGATGGCGAACCCCGACAGCCCCTACCGGCGCTTCGTCGAGTTGCAGAACGCTTGACGGGCAATTGCATTGACGGCTGATTGATCGTTCGCACCAGTATCCGCCAAAGGGAAAAGCCATGCCTGCCATATCTCCCGCCTCCGGACCCGTCGCCGTCACCGGCGCCAGCGGATACATCGGCTCCTGGGTGGTTCACGACCTCGCGGCCCAGGGCTACCAGGTCAGGGCCTGCGTGCGCGATGTCGCCAACCCCGCCAAGGTGGACCATCTCCTGGCCATGAACGACGGCAGTCTGCGCGGCGCGGTCGAACTGTTCGAGGCCGACCTGTTCCAGGACGGCAGCTACGACAACGCCTTCGCGGGTTGCGCGGCCGTGATCCACACCGCCGCGCCGCTCGGCTACAACCGGGAGACGCCGCAGCAGACCTACGACGGCTGCTTCACCCAGACGCAGCCGATCATCGACTCGACGTTGAAGGCGGGAACCGTCAAGCGCTTCGTGTTCACCAGTTCCTTCGCCGCCGTGACCTACCCTTGCGAAGACGGCTACGTGTTCACCGAGCGCGACTGGGCCGACGAACATCCGGACGCCTACGGTGGTGCCTGGACGGTCGAGAACATCCCGAAGAACCGGGGCATCGCCTACAAGATGTCGAAGTGCGCCAGCGAGCGCCTGCTCTACGAGACCGCCGAGCGGGAGGGCACCTTCGAGGCCATGGGCATCATGCCGGCCTACGTCATCGGTCCGGTGATGTGCGAGAACCACGACCAGGTGCAGAGCTTCCAGTACTGGATCAAGGAGATGATGAAGGGGAATCCCTACGGCAAGACCCCCGGGGGCCGCATGCAGTGGACCAACTGCGATGTCCGCGACGTGGCGCGCGCCCATCGGCTGTGCATCGAAAGCACGGTCGCGGGCAACGGTTCCCGCTACATCATCGGCGCCAGCGAGCTCGACGGCATCCTGTTCACCTGGCAGATGCGCGAGCGTCTCATGGAACTCTTCCCGGGCGTTGCCGAGGTGGGCGGCGAGCCCATGGACGACGGCAAGCCCGCCGAGCCGACCTCGGACACGCAACGGGCGTTCGTTTTCCTTGCGATGCAGGAGCTTGGACTCAAGCCCTACGCGATCGACGACACCTTGCGCGACACCGTGAATTCCTATTACAGGATCGGATTGTTGTAGTGGGATTTTTTCGCGATGCCAAGGCTGTGCTGGCGACGGCGACGGCGTCTCGTTGGCCGGAGCGTTTGACACGAAGTCTTGACACGTACCGGCCCGAGGGTTACGTTGACGACAAAGTTACATTGTTACAGAGTGAGCTATGCCCGTGATACGCGTTTCCGAACAGACGATTCAACGTCTGAAGACTTGGGCCGAACCATTGCGGGACACGGTCAATTCCGCATTGTCGAAAGCGCTGGATGCGGCGGAGGAGAAACGGGAGGCCGACCGGTTGCAAGCGAGTGTCGAAGGCCAACGCACGTCGCATCCAGACACGTTCGTGGAACATTTGCTGGCCATGCCCGATGTCGGGGAGGACGCTGACTTCGAGCGCAACGTCTCGCGACCGCGCGACGTCGAGCTATGAGTTTTCTCCTCGACACGAACGTCGTGTCGGAGCTACGCAAACGTCACCGCGCGGATCGATCGGTCGTTGCCTGGTTTCGTCAACGCAGGCGTGAAGACCTCCACTTGAGTGTTCTTACGGTCGGCGAATTGCGGCAGGGTGTCGAACGTGTGCGAAGAAAGGATCCAGTCTCCGCAGAGGCGTTGGAGGGCTGGTTGCGGCGAACGGTTGTCGAGTTTGGCGACCGGATCATCGCAGTTGACCAAGCCATCGCGGACCGATGGGGGAGGTTGGGTACGCCTGACCCGGTTCCCGCTGTCGATGGACTGATCGCCGCCACGGCTCTGGTAAGAGACTTGGTGGTCGTCACTAGAGACCACGATCACTTGTCGAGGATCGGCGTGCCTCACCTGGATCCTTTTCAGCAGACATGAGCAACCCGGATCATTTGGCTGTCGGAATTGAAGGGTCGATAATCGCAGCGTCGGGACTACTCGCCGTAGACGCGGCAAGACGTTGTCACTCAAGTCACCTTGCAGTGTCGTACTGATTCCTTCACCCGACTGCGGGTGCTCCCGCGCTTCGTCAATGTGGGGGACTCTCTGCCAGCTAGCTGGCAGTCGGGAACGGCTGGCGTCGACCTGCATCGTGGCCTTCGTCGTTCCGTTTCTCGCCGCCTGTGGCGGCGGTTCGGACCGCATCGACCCGATTCCGACGATTCCCCCGGCGCCCCCGCCGCCCACCGTGACGCCCGCGGAGAGCGGATTCACCGAGATCGCGGAGCAGTCCGGGCTCGACCGGGAGTTCGGCATGGCCAACGCGCAGCGAACCTTCGGCGAGGAGTTCGCGAGCGGGCTGGCAGCCGCCGACTACGACGCCGACGGCGACATCGATCTCTATGCGGCGGGCGGCGATCTCGAACCGAACCATCT
>JAPPKV010000187.1 GCA_028819775.1 Gammaproteobacteria bacterium
CCCGCTACCAGGGACAAGCCAGTCCCGAGCAACTGGCGGCGTTCGACAAGCAGCGACCGTAGGACTCTCCCGTTAGCGCGCGGTCCACATGGTCGGCCGGTTTGCCAGCGTTGCCTGCGCGGCAGCTACTCGGGCCACGGGCACCCGTAGGGGCGAACAGCTAACGTAGTCGAGCCCGGCCTGTTCAAAAAACGCGATGGAGGCCGGATCGCCGCCGTGTTCGCCGCAGATTCCGATCTTCAAGTCCGGACGCGTCGAACGCCCCAACCGAACGGCCTCGGTCACCAGGCGGCCGACGCCAGATTCGTCGATGCGGGCGAAGGGATTGGCGGCGAAGATCTCCTTCTCGACATAGCGGTCGAAGAACCCGCCCATGTCGTCGCGCGACAGACCAAGGGTCATCTGCGTGAGGTCGTTCGTGCCGAAGCTGAAGAACTCCGCCTCCCGGGCGATCTCGTCCGCGGTCAGCGCGGCACGGGGAACCTCGATCATCGTGCCGACCTGGTAGTCGACCTTCGTACCCGTGCGCTGCATCACTTGTGCACCAATACGGTGAATGATCGCCGCCTGGTCGGCCAACTCCTCGCGGAAACCCACCAGCGGCACCATGATCTCCGGCCGGACTGGCGTTCCTTCGCCCTTCGCCGCGATGGCCGCCTCGAAGATCGCCCGGGTCTGCGTTTCCGTGATCTCCGGGTAGAGGATGCCCAACCGGCAACCGCGCCAGCCGAGCATTGGATTCACCTCGGTGAGGTTGTGGACGCGTTCCTCGACAAGGCCCACCGGCACCCCGAGCTTGGCAGCCAATGCGCGACGGACCTCGGGTTCCGCGGGCAGGAATTCGTGCAACGGGGGGTCGAGCAGTCGGATCGTCACCGGTCGTCCGGCCATCGCGACGAATAGATTCGCGAAGTCGTCGCGCTGGTAGGGAAGCAGCTCGGCGAGTGCCGCACGACGTTCCGCCTCGTCGGCGGCGAGAATCATCTGCCGCATCGCGTCGATGCGGTCCGCCTCGAAGAACATGTGCTCCGTCCGGCACAAGCCGATGCCCTCCGCGCCGTAGCGGATTGCGTCCTGGGCCATGGCGGGGGTGTCGGCATTGGCACGCACGGCGACGCGTCGTTGGGCGTCGGCCCAGGACATGACCCTCTGGTAGAGCCGGTACCAGGTGCTGTCCTCCGGGTTCATATCCCCGCCTAGGACGCGACGCACTTCCGAGGGTGAAGTGGCGATCTCTCCGGCGTAGACCGCGCCCGTGGTTCCGTCGAGTGAAATGGCATCGCCCGCCCGTAGGACGCGGCCCGCCGTGCTCAAGGTTCCTTCGGCGTAGTCGATGACGATGTCCGATGCACCGCAGACGCAAACCTTGCCAAGCTGGCGTGCCACGAGTGCGGCGTGGGACGAGACGCCGCCGCGGGTGGTCAGGATCCCTTCCGCGGCGAGCATGCCCTTCAGGTCCTCTGGGCTGGTCTTCGTTCGGCACAGGATCAAACGCTCGCCCAGGCTCCGGAGCCGGTCCGCGTCTTCCGGCGTGAACACGATCCGGCCGCTTGCGGCACCGGGGCCGGCTGGCAAGCCCCTGGCAACCGGCGATGCCTTGGCTAGAGCACGCGCCTCGAACGTCGGCGCCAGCAGCGAGTCGATCGAGTCCGCGGGAATACGCATGAGCGCCGCCGCTTCGTCGAGCAAACCCTCGGCGTGCATTTCCACGGCGATGCGCACGGCCGCCAAACCCGTGCGCTTGCCGCTTCGGGTCTGCAGCAGGTAGAGCCGCTCATCGTCGATGGTGAATTCGAAATCCTGCATGTCGTGGAAATGCCCTTCCAGGGTGTCCCGTACGGACTCTAGTTCCCGGTATATCCGCGGCATGTCGGTGGCGAGTTCCACAATGGGTCGGGGCGTTCGGACACCGGCGACCACGTCCTCGCCCTGGGCATTCAGGAGGTACTCGCCGTAGAGGGTCTTCTCCCCGTTGGCCGGGTCCCGGGTAAAGGCCACGCCGGTGGCGCTGTTGCTGCGGCGGTTGCCGAACACCATGGCCTGGACGTTGACGGCGGTTCCCCATGCGCGTGGTATGCCGTAGCGCTGGCGGTAGAGGATCGCGCGTTCGTTGGTCCACGATCCGAACACGGCGCCGATTGCACCCCAAAGCTGCTCGTGAACGTCTTCCGGGAACGGTGTGCCGAGCCGGGCAACGACGAGATCCTTGTAGCCGGCGACCAACCGGGCGAGCAACTGCGCATCGAGACCCGCGTCCTCGTCCACCCCCGCATCCCGTTTCAACCCCTCCAGCATTTCCTCGAACGGATCCGGGGCGGACTCGGACTCCGGGCCCACGCCAAGCACGATACCCGCGTACATGTGAATGAACCGGCGGTAGCAGTCGAGGGCGAAACGCGGATCACCCGTTGCCGAGGCCAGACCTTGCACGGTCTCGTCGTTGAGGCCGAGGTTCAGGATGGTATCCATCATCCCCGGCATCGACTCCCGGGCACCGGACCGCACCGAGACCAGGAGCGGGTCCGCGGCGTCGCCGAAGCGCTTGCCCTGTGCCTTCTCCACGACGGCCAACTGCTCCCGGACGGCACCGGCGAACCCGGGCGGATATTCGCCATCTCGCTCGTAGTGCCAAGCGCAGACATCCGTGGAAATGGTGAAACCCGGCGGCACGGGCAGGCCGATGCGGGCCATCTCGGCGAGGTTCGCGCCCTTGCCGCCGAGCAGGTTCCGCATGCTGGCGTCTCCGTCGGTACGCTCGCCGAACGCGAACACGTACTGGATTGGCTCGCTCGCCATGCTTCCTAGAAAACGCCTTCGGTCCGTGAACAGATTTACCGTATCACGATCCCAACGAGTGGTCCTTTTCGGGTATCTTTCGTCGCCGCCTTGCAGTTCAGCGGCCCGTGCCGCACCCCACAAAACGACACCGTAGGAGTTTGCTCGTGCCTGATTTCAGCTACAACGGAACCATCACCCTGTCATCGTCGGTCAAGGATCTCGACACATCCATCGCCTGGTTCAAGGACATCCTCGGTTTCGAGGAGGAATTCAAGGTGGCCGAAGCCGGCTGGGCGGAAGTATCAACCCCCGCCGAAGGCGTCAGCATCGGCCTCGACCAAACCGACGGCGACGTGGTGGGCTCGGGCGGGTCAGTCCCGGTATTCGGCGTCGTGGACATCGACGCGGCTCGGGCCGAATTGGAAGCCAAGGGCGTCGAGTTCGCCGGGGACACCGTCGAGTTGCCCGGCATGGTCAAGCTGGCGACGTTCTTCGACCCCGACGGCAATCGCTACATGTTCGCCCAGTCGCTGGTCGAGGGCGCACCGTAGGGGACGGGCTTGTCCCGTCCCGGCGCGCCCGTTGGGCGCGATCGAGAATGCTCCGCATTCTCGTGTCAAATGGCCGCAAAGACCGTACCGCATGACCAGCACGGGACGCCACAAGGGCGTCCCCTACGGGATGGGCGTATAGCCTCCATCCACGCCCTTGGCGAAGACGCTGACCGCGTCGTGGGCGTGAAGGCTTTCGTGGTGCTCGATCCGGACATGGAAGTCGAGCACCGAGGGATTGCCGTCTAGCACGGATTTCAGGCGACGTCCGGCGTCTTCGCAGAACATGAGGTTGGCGGCGTTCAGCCGCGCGAATTCCTGTTCGTCTTCCCGTTTGACTGCGGTTTGAACCGGCGTCGACAGCGCTTCCTCTACGTCGGAGACCAGCGCGGTTACCGGAAAAATCGGCAGCGTGTCGTCGAGTCGCAGCCGGGCCCGGGCGATGCTGCGTTGACCATGCGGCGTGCCGGCGATCGCCTCCTCCGTGCCCAGCCAGGCCTTGACGTCAGCCGAGGCAACGGGCCCGTTGTCCCCGAAATCGCGCTCGAACTGGTCCTGGATGAGTTGGCGGGCGAGTGCCGCCGACGCCGGACAGGTGCTCGAGTACCACACGCCCAGATCCATCTCGATGCTGATCTCGCCGTTGATCGACGAGCCGCGAATGGCCACCGGGTAGCTGTTCCATCCCGAGTTGTCCGATACCAGCGAGCGGCGGCGCAGGAAGTAGTCGAACGCGAACTCGATGAACGCATGGCCCGAGAGATCCCGGTGGGAGACCAGCATCGATTTCAAGAGCAGCTTGAGTCCCGCCGGGGTTAGGGGTCGCGTCGTGGCGTGCTCGTCCAGAATGAGGTACAGGCGGGACATGTGAATGCCCTTGGCCTCGGCGTTGGCGAGATCGACGTAGAGCTGAACCCGCGCTTCTACGCGATGCACGTCCTCACCGTCGCGGATGTCGATGGGTTGGCGAATGTCCCCCATGCCGACCCAGTCGAGCGTCCCGGTTTGCTGGACGCCCCGGCTCGCGACATCGGGTAGGTGGGATTCTCTCAACTTGCTCCTACTCCTCAAAGAGATCATACGACCGCCCCGAGGCCGGTCTTGCCCTGCACGAGACGGGACGAGCCCGTCCCCTACGGTTTTTGGCCATGCGATTCAATGGGTTGTCCGGGGCAGTCTATCACCCGCCTTCACGCAGGGTTTCCCTCTCCTCGGCGCTGAGTTCGCGGGCTTCCTCTGCGATCAGAACGGGGATGCCGTCGCGGATCGCGTACGACAGACCACTCGCGGAGCACCACAGTTCCTCGGTCTCCGACCGGTAGACGAGCGGTGCCTTGCTGACCGGGCAAACGAGTAGTTCGAGGAGCTTGCGATTGAACATAGGTGGCGCTCAGCTCGGCGAGTGAAGGCGATAGTACGGCATCGATACTTGATTCGAGTCAGGTCTCTTCCTGCGGACAGAAACCAACCCTCAAAACAGGTCTTCGAGCACGATGGTCTCTTCGCGGTCGGGACCGGTGGAGATGACCGCGATCGGGGCGCCGACGGTTTCCTCGATGCGCTCGATGTAGGCCCGGGCGGCACCCGGGAGTTCGGTGAGCGAACGGGCGCCGGCGGTGGACTCGCGCCAACCGGCTAACTCTTCGTAGACGGGACGGATCTCCGAGTAGAACTCGCTGTCGAACCGCGGCCGCACCGGCGTTCCCGTCGAGTCCTGGTAGCCGACGCAGATCCGGATCGTGTCCAGGCCATCGAGCACGTCGAGCTTCGACAGGCATAATCCCGACAGGCTGTTGATCTGAACGACCTGCCGAATGGCGACGGCGTCGAACCAGCCGCAACGGCGCGGACGACCGGTCGTTGCGCCGAACTCGTCGCCGCGTTCGGCCAAGCGCTTGCCGACGTCGTCGAAGAGTTCCGTGGGAAAGGGTCCCGATCCGACCCGGGTCGCGTACGCCTTGGTGGTGCCCAGGATGTAGTCGAGGAATCGGGGGCCGAAGCCACTGCCCACGGCGGCGCCACCAACCGTGGTGTTGGAGGAGGTGACGAAGGGATAGGTACCGAGGTCGATGTCGAGCAGCGTTCCCTGGGCGCCCTCGAACAGGATGTTCTCGCCCGCGTCCCGGAGGTCGTGGAGTATCGGTCCCACGTCGTCCACCATGGGCAGCAACTCGTCCGCCACTTCCCGTGTCGAATCCAACGTCTGCTGGAAATCCACCGGCTTCGCCTCGTAGTAGTCGGTGAGCAGGAAGTTGTAGTAGTCCATGACCTCGGCGAGCTTCGAGGAGAACTGCTGCCAGTAGAAGAGATCGCCTAGGCGCACCCCGCGGCGGGCGGCCTTGTCTTCGTAGGCCGGGCCGATGCCCCGGCCGGTGGTGCCGATCTTCTGCTCGCCCAGGGACTTCTCCCGGGCCGCGTCCATCGCGACGTGGTAGGGAAGGATCAGCGGACACGCCGGCGAGATGCGCAGCCGGTCGCGGACCGGTACGCCCTTGGCCTCGAGTTCGCGAATCTCCTCGAGCAGGGGACCGGGGGCCAGCACGACGCCGTTGCCGATCAGGCATTGCACCCCGTTGCGCAGAATGCCGGAGGGGATGAGGTGCAAGACTGTCTTCTTGCCGTCGATGACCAGCGTATGGCCGGCGTTGTGGCCGCCCTGGAAACGCACCACGGCGGCGGCGCGTTCGGTCAGGAGATCGACGATCTTGCCTTTGCCCTCGTCGCCCCATTGCGTGCCGATGACGACGACATTTCGACCGCTCATGGCTTTATCGCGCTCTTGAATCGCGCCTAAGAAGACGATCCTCGCCGTTTAGGTCTTTGCGAACCGCTTCCGAGCGACCGCGCGCCCTTCGGACACGTGAGGGTCGCCCTTACCGCAGTTCGCCCGACTGGAGATACCGGAAGAAGTCGCTATCCGGGTCCAGAATGAGCGTGTCGCCCTTGTCGCTGAACGAAGCCGCAAAGGCCGTCATGCGGCGGGTGAAGGCGTAGAACTCCCGATCCTGGTCGAAGGCGTCGGCGTAGATCTTGGTCGCCTGGGCGTCGCCGTCGCCGCGAATCTCCTCCGCGTCCCGGTAGGCCTCCGCGGTGAGGACGGTCACTTGTTTGTCCGCGTCGGCCTTGCGGGCGATCGCCAGTTCCTCGCCGTCGGCCCGGTACTGGTTCGCCTCGATGTAACGGGCCGAGTTCATGCGTTGGTGGACCGCGTCCTCAACCTCGGTCGGCAGGTCGATTTGCTTGACGCGTACGTCGATCACCTCGATGCCCATCTCGTCCATCATCTCCTCGTTGAGGAGGGCTCTTAGGTCGGCCATGAACTGGTCGCGCTCGCCAGAGACGACATCGTGCTGGGTGCGTCGGCTGATTTCGTTCCTCAAGCCCTCGTTGACCCGTTCCAGGAGCCGGTTGCTTCCGATGGCCACGTCGCCCGAGGCGCTGCGGTAGAAACTCGCCACGTCGCCGATGCGCCACTTGGCGAAGGAGTCCACTTCAAGCGGCTTCTGCTCGATCGTCAGGTAGCGTCTCGCCGGCGCCTCGACGGTCAGTACCCGGGCGTCGAACTTCCTCACCTGCTCCGCGAAGGGAATCTTGAAGTGAAGGCCCGGCGCGATGTCCGCGTTGGCGAATTCGCCGAACCTGAGTTTCACGGCCCGTTGGGTCTCCTTGACCACGTAGACCGCGTTGGATATGAGCAACACGGCGACAAGGGCGCCGACGACAATCAATAGGGTCTTTAGTTTCACTTGGTAATCCTCCTCCGATCCATCAGCGGCGTTGGCCGGCGTCGCTAGCGGCGGCACCGGTAACGACGTTGCGCAGTTCGTCGATCCCCGAACCCTTGTCGAGGGGCAGCACCATGATGTTGTCGTCGCCCACGTCGACAACGACCTTGGAGACATTCTGTAGCACCGACTCCCAGGCATCGATGTACAACCGGTCCCGTGTCACCTCGGGTGCGAGCTTGTATTCCGCCAACAGCTTCAGGAAACGCTGCGCCTCGCCCGTGGCCTCGGCGATCACCTGGTCGCGGTACGCCTCGGCTTCCTGAACGGCCTTGGCCGCTTCGCCCCGGGCCGTGGGGACGACCTGTGCGGTGTAGGCGTCCGCGTCGTTCACGGCACGGTCCCTGTCCTCCTTGGCTTTCTGGACATCGTCGAAGGCCGCCTGAACCGGGTCCGGCGGCGCACTGTCGTCGATATTGACGGTCACCACTTCGATGCCCGCCTCGTAGATGTCGAGATAGGTTTGGATGCGCTCCTCCACCTCTTGGCCCAGCGCCACACGGCCCTCGGTGAGCACGGGCTCCATCTGGGATCCCCCGACGACGTGCCGGAGCGCACTCTCCGTGGCGTCCACGAGAGATGCTTCGGGATCGTTGACCTTGGTCACGAAGTCGATCGGGTCGAAACGTTTGTACTGCACGGTCAGGTTGACGAAAACGATGTTGTCGTCCTCGGTGAGCATCTCCGCCTGGTGGTTGTGGGACTCCACACGGGTGATGTTCACCCGCTCGAGTTCGTCGATTAGTCGCGGCCGCCAGTTGATGCCCGGCAGCTTCGCCTCGGGAAGCACCTTCCCGAAGCGGAAGATCACGCCCCGCTCCTGCTCGTCGAGTTGGTAGACGCCCCATACGCCGTAGGCGACCACAAGCACAACCAAGCCGATCCCGACGGACCGCCAGTTGAAGCCTGTCTTGCCGCCGGACGAACCGCCTCGACCGCCGAACAGCCGGGAGAGCCTCGCCTGGAACTTGCGAAACGCTTCGTCGAGATCCGGCGGCGCTTGGCCACCGCCCCGGCTCCAGGGGTCGTCGTTGCGACCGGGATCGTTCCAAGCCATGTTCGTCCTCGGGGTCAGGCAAAGAGCACTGATTCTAGCAGCCTGCCGGACTTTTCGGCGCTAGCCGAAAAAGGCGGGCTGGGTGCTAGGGCGGCTTGGGTTGGGGCAAAAGGCGGTGCCGCTAGGCAACGGCTTTTGTGGCGCTAGCAGCCTGTCGGACTTAGGCCCGGACGAATGCGAAGCCGACTAGCAATTGA
>JAPPKV010000338.1 GCA_028819775.1 Gammaproteobacteria bacterium
TCCCACCGCCGGTCGACGGGTGATGGCGCGCCCAGGACCCCACCGTTGACGACTCGACCTGGGCGAGCGACGCAACCGCTGCGTCATAGCTATCGAACAGATCCGCCACGGGTTCTTCGCGGCCGAGCGTCTTTACTAGCAGCTCGTTGATGTAGAGACCGGCGAACAAGGCGTCACCTGACAGATTTCGACGGACAACAGTCTCGGCCCGCAGCACCGTGACGAGCTGGCCGCGACCTCGCCAACTCACCGCGATCCGGCCAAACGGTTCGAGATCCCGCGCCGATCGAGGCGAACGCTTGACCCCGCGCATCACCGCGCCGACCAATCCGAAGTCGCGGGTCAGCAACTCGACCAGGGCACTCGACTCGCGATAGGCACGGCGGTGCAATACGTACCCGGGCTGGCGGTCGGCCGGTTGGATCATCGTCAATGACCGCCCTTGCGAACGTCTTGGGAGGGCGGCGAGGGCGGGGAATGGTATCCGAATCGTTGCAGCGCTTCGGGACGGCCGCTCCAGCGGCGATCGACCTTGACCCATAGGCGCACCATCGCTTGGCTGCCAAGAAGGATCTCGATGTCCTTGCGGGCATCCTCGCCGATTGATTTGAGCATCGTGCCGCCCTTGCCGATGGCGATTCTCTTCTGGGTTTCGCGTTCGACGTATATTACTGCATCCACTTCCGCGCAACTCTCGCCTTGCCCGGTCCGCGGCAAAACGTCGTCCTTCGAGTCAAGTTGCGATGCCGTGTTGTCGCCATCACTCGTCGAATTGCGTTCCGCCGCTAGGGCGATCCGCTCGACCGTCACGGCGGTCTGGTGCGGGAGTTCGTCACCGAGCCGCCGCATCGCCTTTTCGCGCACGATCTCTCCGACTAGGAAGGCCACCGATCGATCCGTGATTTCGTCCGCTGCGAACAGGTGGGCCCGACGGGGAAGCCGACCGACGATCTCGTCGAGGAGGTCGTCGAGGGCGAGGTTCCTGAGCGCCGACACCGGCACGAGGGCTTCGAAGTCGTGTTTGCGGCTCAGCGCATCCAGGAGAGGTAGCAGTCGATCCTTGCGCCGCAGTCGGTCGATCTTGTTGATCACGCACATGCACGGTACGTCCGCCTCGTGGATACGACGCCGCACGATCTCGTCGCCTTCGTGCCAACCCGATGCTTCCACCAGCATCAGCGCCAACTCGACGCCGGCGAGGGATCCGACGGCTTGGCCAACCATGTACCGGTTCAGGGCACGACCGCCCTTCAGGGCACGACCGCCCTTCAGGGCACGACCGCCCTTCAGGGCACGACCGCTGGCAACGTGGATGCCGGGCGTGTCCACGAAGACGATTTGCGCATTGCCCCGCGTCAGTATCCCGATCAATGCCTGGCGAGTGGTCTGCGGTTTGCGGGAGGTGATGGAAAGTTTGCGACCGAGCAGATGGTTCATCAACGTCGACTTGCCGACGTTCGGCCGTCCGGCCAAGGCGACGTAGCCGCAACGGGTCTCCTCGGAATCCGACACGGTCCCCGCGACAGGCTCAGTCATCGTCGTCCGGCAGCGGCGCCAGAATCGCGAGTACCGCCGCCGCGGCGCGTTTCTCGGCTTCCCTTAGGCTGCGCCCGGATGCCTCGGCGCGAACGCCCAAGCCCTCCGCCGCACATTCCACGTGGTAGACCCGCGCGTGTTCCTCGCCGGTCGTTGCCACCACGGTGTAGTTCGGCAACTCGAGCCGCTGCGCCTGAACGATCTCCTGGAGGCGGGATTTCGGGTCTTTTTTGGCGCTGCCGGCCGGTTCCTTCAATCGTTCGCCGTAGAGACGTTCGACGACCTTCGACGCCGCCTCGATCCCGCCATCGCAGACCACCGCCCCGAGCACGGCTTCCAACGCATCCGCGCGTATCGCGCTGTGCTCCCCAACACCCGACTTGTCTTCGACGGTTCCAAGGTTGATGAACGCGGATAGACCGAGGTCCGCAGCCACGTTGGCCAACGCGTCCTTCTGCACCAGATTCGCGCGCATCACGGTCAATTGCTGCTCGGAGACCCCCGGGTTCAAGTCGTACAACAAGCGGGACACGACGAATCCGAGGACAGCGTCGCCGAGAAACTCGAGCCGCTCCCAGTTGTCGGCACCTGCGCTCCGGTGGGTCAACGCCTGGCGGAGCAGTCGAGACTTCTCGAATGTGTAGCCGAGCCGCCATTGCAGGTCGTCGAGCGGCTCGACTTCGCTCTCCCCGGACTTTCGCGGTGCCGCCAATTGAGACTCCTTATCGACCGCGTCGTCGTTCAGATCTTCAACGCCGCGAGAAACGCTTCCTGCGGAATCTCCACACGACCGAATTGTTTCATGCGCTTCTTGCCCTCTTTTTGTTTCTCGAGCAGTTTCTTCTTGCGCGTGACGTCTCCCCCGTAGCACTTCGCCGTGACGTTCTTGCGCAACGCCTTGACCGTCTCCCGGGCGATGATCTGGCCGCCGATCGCGGCCTGAAGCGCCACGTCGAACATCTGCCGGGGAATGACCTCCTTCATTGCCCGCACCAGGTCGCGGCCCCGCGCCGAAGCATGTTCGCGGTGGACGATTGCCGCCAAAGCATCGACACGCTCGCCATTCACCAGGATGTCGAGCCGTACCAGCGGTGCCGCCTGGAACCGCGCGAAGCCGTAGTCAAGCGAGGCGAACCCGCGGCTCGCCGACTTCAGTCGATCGAAGAAGTCCAACACCACTTCGGCCAGCGGAATCTCGTAGTCGATTGCGACCTGGTTGCCGCTGAATCGCATGCTCTTTTGCACACCCCGACGGCTGACGCAGAGATTGATGACGCTGCCCACGTGTTCGCGCGGCGTCAGGATGTTCACCGATGCGATGGGCTCGCGCATCTCGACGACGGCGACCGGATCGGGCAGTTCCGATGGATTGTCGATGCGCAGCACATCGCCGGACCGGGTTGCGACTTCGTAGGCCACAGTCGGCGCGGAGGTGATCAGGTCGAGACCGTATTCGCGTTCAAGACGCTCCTGAACGATTTCCATGTGCAGCATCCCTAGGAATCCGCACCGGAAACCAAAGCCCAATGCGTCGGATGTCTCGGGCTCGTAGAACAACGACGCATCGTTCAACGTCAGCTTGGCCAACGCGTTTCGGAAGCCCTCGAAGTCGTCGGCGTTGACCGGGAACATGCCGGCATACACCTGCGGCTTCACGGTCTCGAAACCGGGTACCGGGTTGACCTCCGTCGCAGCCGCCGCGACGAGCGTGTCGCCGACCGGGGCACCCCGGATATCCTTGATGCCGGCGACCACGTAGCCTACTTCACCGGCCGCCAGGGCGTTGCGCGGCTCCTGCTTAGGTGTGAACACGCCGAGGCGATCCACCGTGTGGGTCTTGCCCACCGTCATGGCACGGACCTTCTCGCCGACGGTGATCCCACCGTCGAATACCCGGACGAGCGAAACGATCCCGAGGTAGTTGTCGAACCAGGAATCGATGATCAACGCGCGAAACGGGGCCTCAGGATCGCCAACCGGCGACGGGATTCTCCCGACGATGGTCTCGAGGAGATCCGGGACCCCGCTGCCGGTCTTCGCGCTGACGGCTAGCGCATTGTCGGCGGCAATGCCGATGATGTCCTCGATCTCGGACGAGACCCGCTCGGGTTCCGACTGGGGCAAGTCGATCTTGTTCAGAACCGGCAGCACGTCGAGGCCCTGCTCGATCGCGGTGTAGCAGTTCGCGACCGATTGGGCCTCGACGCCCTGTGCCGCGTCCACCACGAGCAGAGCCCCTTCGCAGGCGGCCAGCGAACGCGAGACCTCGTAGCTGAAGTCCACGTGGCCCGGCGTGTCGATGAGATTCAGACAATAGTCGCGGCCGTCCTTGGATCGGTACTGGAGGGTCACGCACTGCGCCTTGATGGTGATCCCGCGTTCGCGCTCGATGTCCATCGTGTCGAGCACCTGGTCGGCCATCTCCCGCTCCGCGAGTCCACCGCATAGTTGGATCAGGCGATCGGACAGCGTGGACTTCCCGTGATCGATATGGGCAATGATCGAGAAGTTGCGAATGCGGTCGATATCAGCCACGGAAGACAACACGCAGGCCTTCGTCCGGAGTCCCTGCGCGTCGGGATATCCGCAAGGCAAGACCGTCCGGGATGATCTTCGCGGCCCGGACCGCGACCACCGCAAGCGCCGCCCCGAAAAACGCGGCGACGATCAGTGCTTCGCTCGCGCCCAGGTGCTCCGCCAAGAACGCCGCCGCGCCGACCGCCGCGAGGGGCCAACCGAAACACCTAAGCGCTCGGCGGGCTAGGTCGTGGGCGGACGCGACCACTTCCACGCGCGTGCCGTTCGCCATCTCGAAGTCCAACGGCACTTCACCGCCGCCGACAGACACGCCACAACGTCCGTCGCACCCTGCGCAGCGAACACTATGGAACACGACGGTGCAGTTGGCACCCACGCATCGGGCCGTACCCACCCGGGACAACCGTTGGTTCACGTGGTAGGACCTGGTCTGTGCACGCTGGATCTCGACAAAAGAACGGTAGCTCGCGTGTTCAGGGGGGCCTCGACGGGCCGCGACTACTGCCCTCGAAAGACGCTTTCCGCGACGCGATGGGCGGTTTCCGGTGGGACTTCGCCAACCACCGTGACCAGGTAGTCGCCTAGTTCGCCCGTCAGGTCATGCGACAAGAGAACCGTGGCGCCGTTGCGGGAGAACACGCCACCCACCGCGGATTGGGGAGCCGCTTCGATGAACACCGAAAACGTCGCCAGCCCGTCGCTGAACATGACGTGCACTCCTTTTCTCGCCTCGCGGGGGTGAGCGTCGGTGATTCGGAAACCCGCCGGTACCCAGCCGATCTTCCAACTGACCGGCACGGTTGGCGGAGCCGGCGCTGCACTGGACTCGTCGGCGGGTTGAACGCGGACTCCCGGTATTTCGGATTGCAGAGCGTCCTCCGACACCGAGTCCCCCACCGTCAACGAAAGGAACTCAACCCGTTCCAGGTATCGGCCATTGGCGTCCCGCAACTCCGATCGGAGCAACAATCCCGTCTCCTCGTCTAGCCACAGCAGAAATCCGTAGCGGTCGTCGTCGAGGGGATGGACTTCCAGGCAAACCGCGGGCCGTTCGATCACGCTGCTGCGGCCACTGAGGTTGAAGCGGTAGTTCGCGGAAAGATCCTCGCTGCGCATGATTCGCCCGGGGTACGGCCCGGTTGGCAGGCCGGCCGCCACCGCGAAGGACTTGCCATCCGCGGGGAGAACGTAGGAGACCTGCCCGCCGGTACGCAGAATCTCTCGCCCCGGGCCGCCGCGGTGAGCGATCCGCTCGTGCTCGACGCCGTCAATGACCATGTGGACGATCCGGAACGACGCGACCGTCACGTCGTGGGCAACCTCTGCGGTAAGGCGGAACGCGCTATTGCCCTGCCGGTTCTGGATACGAATCTGAGAGTGGCTGGCTATGGAGTACTCGAAGACACCGTCGTAGTTGAGGTTGCGGAACGCGTCGTCCATGGCGTGAAGCCAGTCCGCCGGCGTCGTGGGTGCAATGCCTTCCTCCGCGACCACCCCGTCCGTCACGCCCGCCGCAGCGAGCACGAGGCTGCACAGGCGACTGGTGCGCAGCGTCGAACTCAGCTTCACTGACCTTCTTCACTCCCGCTGGGCACGGCCAGTACCTTGACGAACGTCATCCCCGGCGAACGACCCGCTGCCGACGCATGCTGCGCGTGGTACATGAGATAGTCGCTGTTACGGCGCAGGTCCTCTTCGGACAGCGGTTCAGCGACAATCGTGTTGGACTGCGCCACCAACGGCTGGCTGTCCGTGGTCTGATTGTCCTGGACGGCAACGAAAGTCACGGCAACGAGAACGGCCGCGGCCGCCGCCACACCCGTGAGCCACCGTCCTCGGGACTCCCCGATGGCAACATCTGTGTCGACTCCTGGCAGCGAGGGCTCGACGAGACTCGCCCCCGTGCGGTCTCCGAGTCGCATCGCCCCACCGCGGATAACCTCGCCAATCAGGTGCAGGCGCTCCCACTTCGCGCGAATTTCCGGGTCGCGCTCGGCGGCATTCAGAACCCGGCGAAGTTCAAGCTCCTCCGCTTCACCGTCGACCACGGCGGACAACGCCTCGTTCAGCGATTCACGTGTCGGTTCGGTCATGTCATCTCTCCCTGCACGAGACCTGGCGGCGCACCCTCAGTGGAACCGTATAGTCAAATGGACCGCATTCGCTTTGCGCCGTATCCGCCTTCGTCCCAGCCGCATTGCCCGCACTTGACCGCCCGCCGTCGCTCGCTACGCTCGCCTCGACGTTCGTTCTATGTGAGGACGGATTTGCTCGTCCACGGCCTCCCGGGCACGGAAGATGCGGGAACGCACCGTGCCCACTGGGCAATCCATTACGGTTGCTATCTGTTCATAGCTTAGACCATCAAACTCGCGAAGAGTTAGCGCAGCCCGCAAATCTTCTGGAAGGGCCCCTATCGCGCGGTCCACGACCGCCTGGAGTTCGTCGCGACGCAAAGCGCTTTCGGGGTCTTCCGCATCCTTAAGTGCCTCCGCCACCTCGCCCACATCCCCTTCGCTGGCATCGAGGTCCACACCCTGGGGTCGCCTGGCCCGGGAAACGAGGTGGTTCTTCGACGTATTGACCGCGATACGGTACAACCACGTATAGAACGCGCTCTCTCCCCGAAAGCGTGGCAACGCCCGGTACGCCTTGATGAACGCCTCCTGCACGACGTCCTCCACTTCCTCCTGGGCGTGCACGTAGCGGGCCACCAGGCCGTGGATCTTGTGCTGGTAGCGCAGGAAGAGAAGGTCGAACGCGCGGCGATCGCCCTTTTGCACCCTTCTGACCAGCTCTCTGTCGGTGTCCGCGCTCACCCATTGTCCCCTGTCGAGCGCCCCACAGCCGGGTCGTCGTGCACCCAGGTGCGTTCGCCATACGCTTGGCGCCATTATCCCCGAGCCATGGTTCCGGCGCGAATGGAGAATGCGTGCGCACGTCCACGTCCCGAGTCGAGGCAACGACCGCAAGCGTATACTCCATGTCATTGAACCGACACACGAATCCCTGTAGCGGCCGTGGCCAAACGACACCTAACCGACGTGCTCATCATCGGCAGCGGCGCCGCCGGACTGGCGACGGCGCTACATCTTGCCGAGACGACGCGCGTCACCGTGGTTTCCAAGGACGCGATCAAAGGAGGTGCCACCAACTGGGCGCAGGGCGGCGTGGCCGCCGTCACGAACCCCGAGGACAGCTTCGAATCCCACATCGCCGATACCGTCACAGCAGGTGCCGGTCTTTGCCAAGAGGATGTCGTACGCTTCACCGTCACCCGCGCGCCGAAAGCCATCGAACACGTCGTCGACCTGGGGCTCGAGTTCGACCGCCACGACGACCGCCTCCACCTGACGCGGGAGGGTGGTCATTCCCACCGGCGGGTACTGCATGTGGCGGACGCCACGGGCGCGGCCATCGCGCGAACGCTGAACGAACGAGCCACGCAGCATCCCAACATCGAGATCGCGAGCGCCCGCGTCGCCATAGACGTCATCACCACCCGCAAGCTGGGCCAGACCCCGAACCGGGTGGTCGGCGCGTACGTCTACAACACGCAATCGGACACGGTGGAGGTCTTCGAAGCACCCTACGTGGTCTTGGCGACGGGCGGCGCCAGCAAGGTCTACGTCTACACCAGCAACCCCGACGGCGCCACCGGCGACGGCATCGCCATGGCATGGCGGGCCGGTTGCCGCGTCGCCAACATGGAGTTCAACCAGTTCCATCCCACCTGTCTCTACCACCCCCGGGCCGCTCGGGAAACGGGACGCGGGTCGTTCCTGATCTCGGAGGCCGTGCGGGGCGAGGGCGGCAAGCTCCTGCTTCCCGACGGCAGTCGTTTCATGGACCGCTTCGACCCGCGCGCCGAACTGGCATCACGCGATATCGTCGCCCGCGCCATCGACCACGAGATGAAGCGGCTTGGCGCAGAATGCGTCTACCTCGACATCTCCCACCGAAGCAGCGCCTTCATCGAGGCGCATTTCCCGAACATCCTGTCGCGGTGCCTCGGCGTCGGCATCGACATGCGCCGCGAGCCGATTCCCGTCGTGCCGGCGGCGCACTACACCTGCGGCGGCGTCGTCGTCGACCTCGCCAGCCGGACGGACATCCCGGGGCTATACGCCATCGGCGAAACCGCGTACACCGGGCTGCATGGCGCCAACCGCTTGGCGAGCAACTCCCTGCTCGAATGCCTCGTGTTCGCCGAGGCGGCGGCGCAGGACATCGCGCGGCGGCGCGTTGTGGAGCCCCAGGTGCCAAGCGCA
>JAPPKV010000068.1:0-7607 GCA_028819775.1 Gammaproteobacteria bacterium
ATGGAACGGTCTACCACAGCTTCGACACGTTCTGGATTGCCACGCTGCTCGACGGCCATTGGGGCATCCAGTTCCGGTCGAGTTTCCTGCACGCGGAATAGGGGTCCGCACAACCGCGTAGGCGACGGGCTGGTACAAACTGGCTGCGGGCGACGACAAGCGTCGCCCCTACGGGGTCATGAGGATGTCGATGGCTTGTTCGCAGGCCGCGTCGGCGCGTTGCTCGACCTCCTGTGGCGTACAGCTACCCAACGGGTGGTCCAAGATAACGAAAGGATAGTCCGGCATGCCCATCATCCGGGCGATGTTGCGGGCCGTGACCTCGAACGGCGCGGTGCATAGGACCACCGCCCGTTTGCCGGTCTGCTCGAAGGTGATGCCGTCATGCAAACTGCACGTCGAGCAACTGCCTCAGTCGCCGGCCGCGGTGATGAGGTAGTCGCACTCCGGCGAGAGATTGGTCAGCAACTCCGCCGGGGCCGGGGCCGAGGCGTTGTTCTTGGTTGCCATGGGCAGCACCTTGCCGCCGAACCGAGCCTGCAGGCGACCGGCCGTCTCGGTCAGCAAGGCGTCGCCATTCTGCTTGTGGTTCCATAAGAGGCCGATGGTCCGTCCTTCAAGGCTGGCAAGCGCGGGCGCCCGGACTGCCAGTCCTTCCTTGGCGGGGACCGTGGGATCAACGAGTCTCATGCCTTCCTCCTGTTGCTCAACAATCGATGCAGACGCCGATGGCCTGGGTTTGCATGATGGAGCCGCGCCCGCGACTCCAAGACGGGATGAACGAGGAATGTCCGCCGGCATCGCCACCGCCCACGGTCACGAGGATGTCGTTCGGCCCGATGCCGCGGTGACAGTCCTCGCGGCCTTGGCGTCGGTATCCGCGGTCAAGCTTGCCGAGCCGCTCGATCGCTGCCCGCGGGTGTTTGGCATGCTCGAAGAGATACTCTCGCACCTGCGCCTTCGTCCAGCCCGTTCGGGCGACGATCTCGGCATGTTCCGGCGAGAGCACGACCACGCTCTGGCCGGTACTGATGCAGCCGTAGTTGGCCATGGCGTTCGCCATCGTATCGAGGATCGCTTCCGGGGTGTTTCCGCCGTGGTTTTCCACGTTGCAGAATCCCGCGCCCGCAAAGGCCGTGACCGTGCTGACGCCATCGGGATAGCCCAACTCCTCGCACAACGGCGGCCAGGGATTCCGGTCCGCCCGTTCGGCGATGCAGAAGCTGTACTTGCCGGGATTGCCCTGGGTCGACTTGTCGGCGATGCCGGGCACGATCCTGAACACGTTCATGAGGGTTAGGCGCATCGACCGGCCGATCGTTGCGTTGGCGCGGTTCCCCGGTCCGAACAGGTTGACCCCTGCGTTCATGCCGATCTCGTCGACGATCGGCCCGCTGACGATCAACAGGTGGCCGGAACCGCCGGTGCTGACCGTGCTGCCGTGGAAGTTGAAGGGTTCGCGGTCCATCGCTTCGAAGGCCGCGACGATGATCGGGAAATACTCTGGCAGACAGCCCGCCATCACGGCGTTGACCGCCGCCGCGTGCAACGTCAATTCCAGACGGGTTGCCGGATGATGGGCGATGACGGTTTCGCTCGGACGGCCTTCCATCGCCAGCATGGACTGAACGCGGCCCTCCTCGGGTGGCACAACCGGCAGGCCGTCGGTCCAGCCCTGCTCGTAGCAGTAGTCGATGGCATCCAGCGGATCGTCGGCAATGTCGTGGAGGATCGTCTCGGTCATGGCGTTCCGTATGGAGATTGCGACACCACCCATGATGCTACTACCCCCAACGCGTTCGATGTACCTCGCGCTCTTGTCGACACCGACTTCCGGGCAATGGCACCGGCTTGGCGTCAGCCCCCCTCTTCGTTGGCCGAATGCGTCTCCAACAGGTTTACGACTTCCGAGACCGCCTCCGAGAGCGACCCCGCCACCGCGGCCAATTGTGCTTTGAGGACGGTCTCGCGAAAGTCCAAATCACCTGCGGATTGCTCGACGTCGAAGGTCCTGGACGCGACCACGGATAGAGGCACGATACCCGTGCGGGTGTCGATCAACACGGCCTCAACGCCGCAAAACGCACGTGCGCGATTGCTTCGAAAAACCCGGTATTTCTGAAAACTCCGACAGAAATTGCGGTAGACGAGCATCAGATCGGCTTGAAACCTGGCCGCTGCTTCGCGAAGGTGCGGTACCGAACGCCGCTCAGGCGTCAGCACCGACGGAAGGAAAGCGGCGTCGTAGACCCGCGGCGATGCTTCGAGAACACGGACTGCGTCCTTCTCGAGCTGTTCGGTCGCCATGGCCAGTCCTTCGGACCAGCCCGACCACATCTCCATGCCGGCGGGCATCAGGGCGATGCGACTGAGCGTCGGTGGTGCATAGCGGTAGTCCAGGATGCGCCTGATGGCATCGTCGGTGAGGACGCTGGCATCTCCCGGGAACAGGGAAATCGGCTCACCCGTGTCCAGCGACACGGGTTGCACGCCATCGTAGTAGCTTTCAGGGCGCACGGTTGACGCGACACTACATCCGCCAAGAACAAGCGGTAGCGTAAGGAACAACAGAAGTACACGAGGGCAAGACAGGACGTTCATCACACGTTCCCAAGGCGAGTCTGCTGTCCTATAGCGCCCGGCCGAGGCGAAAGGTTCACACCAGGGACGTGTTCCTACGGGCAATCCGTGGGACAACCGTAGGGGAGAACCGGGGAGGCCCTTGTGGTCGCCCGTCCTAGGGCGCCCCGAGGCGTCGGCCGGTTGCCACGAGAATGCGCGAGCATTCTCGAAACGCGCCCGAAGGGCGCGCCGGGACGGGACAAGCCCGTCCCCTACGGCTCGTCTCGGGAGCGGTCTTAGTCCCAGACCTTCTCCCAAGTGCCGCTCGTCACCGACCGGTACATGGCGAGCGCGGTGCGGAATTCGCCGAGCGAGTAGGCGGGTGATGCTTCGGGTTCCTTGCCGTCGAGAACCGCGCAACTGAAATCGTGCAGTTCCACGCCGTAGCTTGCGGCCTTGCCTTCGAATGCGCTCATCACGGCCAAGCCGCCGGGATGCTCGCCGTTGAAGAGCATCAGGCGGCCCTCGCGACCACGTTCCATGACCAGTTCCCCGTCGGTGCCGGTCACCCGGAAGTCCTCGACCGGTCCAACGGCACCCGTGCTGAGCAGGGCGTCGAACGTGGCGATGACGCCACTCCTGAATCGGAACAAAGCGTGCGCCGAGGACTCGCCCTCCATGTTCGGAATGTGTCGGTCGGTCGCCGCGATGACCTCGTCGATCTCGCCGAGCATCATCCGCAGTGGGCGAATCCAGTGGGCGCCGCCGTCGATGGAAATTCCGCCTCCAGCCCGGGCCAACTCGTAGCGCCAAGGTTTGGTGCCCGGCACGACCGGCGACGGGTCGTAGAAACAGGCACGGGCCATGATGACCTCGCCGATGGCCCCGTCGTCGATCAACTTCCGAGCTCGTTGCACGTCGGTCCAGTACTGGGCCTGCTCCGCGATCATGAACACCGCGTCCGCCTGCTCCGCTGCCGCGAGAATCCGCTCGCAGCTTTCGAGGTTGTGGGCCATCGGCTTTTCGAGACAGACATGCTTGCCGGAGGCGAAACACTGAAGCGCCGCCTCTTCATGCAGGTCGTGGGGAAGCATGATGTCGACCGCCTCGAAGTCGCCGTTGGCCAACGCGTCGGTGAGCGACGAAAACGCCGGCGCGCCGGTGCGTTCCGACATCGCCGCAACGCTCTCGGGGACTGTGTCCACCACGGCAGTGACATCGATCCGGGGGGCGTGGTGCTGAATGCCGCGCCAATGCGCGCGGGCGATGTTGCCGCAGCCGACGAATGCCATCGTCAGCCGACTCTCATCTGCCACGTCAGTGCGCCGTCAGCCGGGCGAGGGCGGCTTCGTTGAGGTCGATGCCGAAGCCAGGCTTGTCGGTCAGCGTCATGGCGCCCTCCTTCGGCAGGACGTCCTCGCCGTAGAGTTCCGCCACCTCCTCGAGGGGCCCCGAGAACTCGATGGAGAACTCGTGCGGGCGGGTGGCGTTCTGCACCGTCGCGTAGACGTGCAGGGACGCCATGGAGTTGATGCCCGCCTGCGGGCTATGGGGCATGACCGGCTTGTTCAGGGTCGTCGCCATCTCGTAGATACGCTTGACCTCGCTGGGTCCGCCAGCGTTCAGAATATCGGGCTGCAGGATATCCGGGTCGCCGAGCAGCACCAAGTGATGGAACCACCAGCGGAACGCGTCCTGCTCGCCGGCGGAGACAGCAACGTCCAAGGCGTCGCTGATTTGCTTTAGGCCGGGTAGGTCGTAATGCGGAATGGGTTCCTCGAAGTGGTCGATGCCGAGCGCCTCGAAGCGCCGGCCTTGCTGGATGGCCGTGGACACCGAGTAGCCGTTGTTGGCGTCGAAGCCGAGGTATTCGCCGCCGGCGAGGAACTCGCGGGCAGCCTTGAAGAGTTGGTAGTCCTTCTCAGGATCGATGTCCTGGCGCCAGCCACGCCAGTCCATGCGGATCTTGAAGGCCCGGAAACCCCGTTCCCAACCGTCCTTGACCAGTGAGAGCATCTCCGCAGGCTGCATACGCCAGCCGGAACCCGTGCTCCAGTAGAGGGGAATCGTGGTTCGCCGGGCGCCGCCCATGAGCGTGTGGACCGGCAATCCGGTGTCCTTGCCGAGGAGGTCCCAAAGCGCGACGTCCACGACGCCGACCACCCATCCCGGCAGCTTGTAGAACCGCTCGTCACGACCGAGAGCGAAGGTCTCCCAATGGCGGTCGATGAGCCGAGGGTCTTGGCCGACCAGGGCGGGTTTGATGGCCCCGGCTAGGTAGCCGTTGAAGACGGCGTTGTTGCGGCCTGGGACCTCCGCCCAACCCTCGACGCCGGCGTTGGTCTGGATTCGGAGCAGTCCCTTGCCGAGGTTTAGGGGCGTGCAGGTGATATCGGTGATCTTCATGGCGCAACACTATATCAAGGCACCCAAGGCACCGCTTTTTGAAGCGAACGGTATACTCGATCGAATGCAGATCGAAGACCGGGCCGTCGGCCAAGTCCCTGTTCACAACCCTCGAATAAGGAGCACGCAAGGTGCCAAACAGACTTGAAGGCAAGGTGGCCATCATCACCGGCGGCAACAGTGGCATTGGCGAGGCTACGGGGCACTTGTTTGCCCGGGAAGGTGCCAAGGTCATCCTCATGGCGCGACGGGAGGCCCAGGGCCAAGCCGTGGCAGCCGCGATACGAGAGGCCGGTTTCGAGGCCTCGTTCATCGCCTGCGACGTCGGGGACAACGACTCCGTCAAGGCGGCCGTCGCCAAGGCCGGCAAGGCTTACGGCCAAATCGATGTCCTGTTCAACAACGCGGGCGGCGGTGGCGGCGGTCGTTTCCCCAACGAGCCCAATTCGGATTGGCTTCGCATCGTCAATACCAACCTGACCGGGACGTTCTACGTCAGCCAGGCAGTGTGGCCGCACCTCGTGGCGGCGGGCGGGGGCACGGTGGTCAACATGTCTTCGCTCGCCGCACAGCGCGGCTTCAGCCCCAAGATGCAGGATGAGTTCGGAACCGCGTCGGCGTCCTACTACGCCGCCAAGGCCGGTGTCGACGCGCTGACACGCTACATGGCCGGGGCCGGCGGACGGGACAATATCCGGGTCAACTGCGTGCGTCCGGGTCAGATCCTCACCCCGGGTGCCACCCGCGGGACGATCAACGACCCAGATGGAGGACATCACGTCTTCGAGAAGATGTTCGACTACGCGCAGATCGTGCAGGGACCCGGGTATCCGGACGATGTCGCGAACCTCGTGCTGTTCCTCGCCTGCGACGAGTCGCGGTTCATCTCCGGCGAGATCATCAACGTCGACGGTGGCGTTGCCGCCAAGATCTGATCAGCGGCCGTTGGCCCTCGAAATGACGACGCAAGACGTCCGTTGGCCGGGCTGGCTCGAAACGCAACTCCTTGCCCATCGCAACCGGCATGGCCCCCACTACCAGGGATTCCTCTCGGACCACCTGCCCATGGCGATGCTGGCGATGCATGCTCTCGGCGATCGGCGACCGCAACTCGAGGCCTACGCCGACAGTTACAGGGCGCGCTTGGATGCGCCGGTGCAACACGCGACCGAACCGCCCGACACCTACGCCGAGGCGATCGGCGACCTCTCATCCTACGGGGCGCTGCTGTCCTACTTTGATCGCGAAATCGCTGGCCAAGGGGTTCGCGGGACGTTGTGTCGGTTTCTACCGGCGCTGATCAGCGGATGGGTACGCTTCGCGTTTCATCCTGTCATTCGCCTTGCCCACGGAATCCGCTTCGGGGTCGAATCCGAAGTCGCCGCGGGTCTCGCCTATCTGACCTGTGCCGGACCGGACGACACCTTGTTGGCGTTGGCGGAATCCGCACCGCGCCGAAGCAAGTTAACACTTCCCGGACCCGCAACCGTCGACGAGGCGCCCTTCGAACAACGGTACAACGCGACGGTCGCATCCGGGGCGTTGACGTCGCACGTTGCTGTCGTGCCCGACAATCGACGAGTCGTGGCCGAACTGGGATTGGCACTGTTTAATGCCACCCACGACTTCTTTGCCCTGCATGTCGTCACGGGAACCCACGCCCTCGGCGTCTGTGCGGACGCCATTGGCCTCGATGTCGACGGACTCCTGAGCGCTGGCGTGTTGGCAGCGTACGTGACAATCGGCGCTCCGCCTTTCGACGCGCAGGCCACGCCGACGCCGACACGAATCGACGATGAGCACGATGCCAAGATGGCGTTCAGTTGTCTTGACCAAGCCCGCCGACTTTGCAGTCGACGCTTTGAAGAAGCCGCGACGATTTACGCACCCCCACAGTTTGGGCCACAAACGGGGAGGCACGGGGCGGGGCCGCAGACGTGCCGGGAACACGGGTCGTAGGGGACGGGCTTGTCCCGTCCCGTTGCCCAACAAGCAGTTGCGTCGCCTCGGGCGACCGCGCGCCCTGACGCGCACGATAGGGTCGCCTGACCGGCCGGCAACAAAAAAGCCCGAGGGGATCACCCTCGGGCTTTCGTTTGATGCCTGACAACGACCTACTCTCACATGGGGAGACCCCACACTACCATCGGCGCTGAGACGTTTCACTGCTGAGTTCGGGATGGAATCAGGTGGTACCGACTCGCTATGGTCGTCAGGCAAACCGTCTAACCGGTTAGCACAATCCGTAGTCAATGAAGCCGTCCAATGAGAGAAGAATGATGTGCGTCCGGGTCCACCGGCGCCTCGCGCCGAGTCGCGCGGACTCGGTTATATGGTCAAGCCTCACGGGCAATTAGTACGGGTTAGCTCAACGCCTCGCAGCGCTTACACATCCCGCCTATCAACCTCGTAGTCTACGAGGGCCCTTAAGAAATCTTGGAGATTTAGTGAGATCTTATCTCGAGGGGGGCTTCCCGCTTAGATGCTTTCAGCGGTTATCCCGTCCGGACGTAGCTACCCGGCGATGCCACTGGCGTGACAACCGGAACACCAGAGGTCCGTCCACTCCGGTCCTCTCGTACTGAGAGCAGCTCCTCTCAAATCTCAAACGCCCACGGCAGATAGGGACCGAACTGTCT
>JAPPKV010000068.1:7617-8193 GCA_028819775.1 Gammaproteobacteria bacterium
GAACTCTTGGGCGGTATCAGCCTGTTATCCCCGGAGTACCTTTTATCCGTTGAGTCATGGCCCTTCCATTCAGAACCACAAGATCACTAAGACCGTCTTTCGACCCTGCTCGACCCGTCGGTCTCGCAGTCAAGCACACTTCTGCCTTTATACGCATTGCATGATTTCCGACCATGCTGAGTGCACCTTCGTACTCCTCCGTTACTCTTTGGGAGGAGACCGCCCCAGTCAAACTACCCACCACACACTGTCCTCAACCCAGCTAATGGGCCCAAGTTAGAACCCCAACATAGCAAGGGTGGTATTTCAAGGACGACTCCACGAAGGCTGACGCCTCCGCTTCAAAGTCTCCCACCTATCCTACACAAACTAAGTCAAAGTCCAGTGTGAAGCTGTAGTAAAGGTTCACGGGGTCTTTCCGTCTAGCCGCGGGTACACGGCATCTTCACCGCGATTTCAATTTCACTGAGTCCCGGGTGGAGACAGTGTGGCCATCGTTACGCCATTCGTGCAGGTCGGAACTTCACGTTACCCCTGGCTTTCGCCAGGGCGCAGACTATACCTTCAACTCGTCAA
>JAPPKV010000169.1:0-4243 GCA_028819775.1 Gammaproteobacteria bacterium
CGTGACCCGGTCGTGCAAATCACGCGGGAATCTGCATGATTATGGGAGACAAGCCAGCGTACTCCGTGGGGCCGCACTCCGTGCGTCCCCCTGCGGAGGCTGGCGGGGGGCTGTGCCCCCTTCGACCCCCAACGGCAACGGCGCGCCTTGAGCGCCGCCGAAACTCGATCGCTCCGGACGCCGTAGTGCCTCCCGTGAGCCGCCCGACCGATGGGCCGCCGTCATCGGAGCCGAGGCGATTTCCCGTTCCGTCGTTGTGGCGGATTTCCGAGTTGCGGGCTGGGCACGATGGCAGCGCCCGGCAATCGGTTGGATTCGCCGAAGCTGGGCTGGGCGGTAGCCCGCGCCCCGACTTGCAGCCGTACTGAACCGCGCAAACGACACGGGGGGTCGATGCGCACTTCGGCGCTCCGGCGATGCGCACCGGCCTTCCCGTCTATCCGCTTGGCGCGGCAACGTCTTTCGGCCTCGCGGCCCCGTTCGCCCATGGCGCACGGGCCGCTCGGGCCGTGTCGCTAGCGACCCCCCAGTCCGAGGGCCTGGTACGGGTTCGCTAGCGTACCAGCAATCCCGTCCGGGAAGGGTGACGAGCGCCGCGACGAGGCGGCGGAGCACCCGCTCGACGACGGTCGGGTCTTCGGGGGCGGCAGGCTCCGTCCAGGGAGCGCGCTCGTGCTCGCGCACGAAACCGGGCACCGGATCGGGGCCATCCGCAATCTCTTGTGGTCTGACATCGACCTTGAGGGCGCGATGGTGCTGTGGCGGGCGAAGCACGAAAAGACGGGCTACGAGCACATCACGCCGCTGACCGACGAGGCCGTGGCCGTCTTGGAGGAGGCGCGGCGGATGAATCCCGAAGGCGGCGACGGTCCGGTGCTCCCCGCGCCTGCAAACCCTTCGGAGTGCCTCGGTGCGTGGCGGGCGCTGAAATGGTGGTACAGGGCCGCGACCCTCGCGGGGCTTGAGCCGAAGCGCGGGCGGGGCTGGCACTCGCTCAGGCGGAAGTTCGCCAGCGACCTGATGGATCAGCCGCTCAAGGTGCTCTGCGAACTCGGCGGCTGGAAGAACCCCCAGACAGTCCTGACCTGCTACCAGCAAGCAAACACGGGACGACTCAGGAACGGCTTTGGAAAGCCGCGGGAGGGTTCGCGCCCGGTAGGATCCCAATCGGCGGGAGTCAATCGGCGGGAGTCGAACCGCTGAAACTCCCAAGTTGCACGCTCACAACAACATGCGCCTCCGAGGGCACTTGCTGTTGAGGCAGAAACAGTTCAGAGAGTGGGGGGCGTTCCCAAGGCGCGAATGTCCTCACGGATCTGGGCGAACCCCTCCTTCATTCTGCCCTCCAGCCGATCGATTCGCCGATCCAACTGGTTCAGGTGCCGCTCCAGCGGCTGCGCGAAGAGCTTCGTCATCGTCCAAACAGAACCCACGAGCATGGCGAAGACCGTCATCATGGGCAGGACCGAATCCCAGTTCACCGTCGCACTCTCCTCTTCGTATCGCGTCCCTCCGAAGGTAGTCCATCCGGTTCTCACACCAAAATCGGGCACCGGATCAACGCGCTATCAAACAGGAAGGGGTTGGGAAGGGCCAACCCACTGGAGCGGACCGTGCAACCGGAGGGCAAGAGGAAGGGACCCCGTGAACTTCACGGGACCCCGTCCGTACCGTCGGCTGGTTAGCGTCGCCGGGGCGACGCGATCAGCCTTCGGTCACCCGGATGATGCCGCACCCGATGCGACCTACCTGCCGGTAACACGTTACGGTCGGTCTCTGATGGCGGTCGGGTTGCCGGACAGGCCGGAGAGGAGCGAGGTCACGTCTCCGTCGCCGCCCGTGCACCGCTGTAGAACATCGAGGATGTTCTCGCCGGCGTCAGTACCACCCTCGTAGGCCATGGTGGCTTCGCCCTCGTGAAGCAGCCACGAGACGAAAACCCTCTGGCGATCCACCACTAGCCCATCGATGAACGCGTCACGAGACGCAGGGCTCACACGGGCGGTCCAGTTGTCCCAGTGGGGATACTGGTTGACGGTGATCCGCTCCTGCGCCCGCGGCGGCGGCGTGTACCATTCGATGTTGACACGAGACCTGTAGCCCAGACGCCCGGACTCGTAGTTCGCTTCGCTCTCATCAAAACGCCCGCCTCCAGAGAGGAACGCGAAGTCCACGGACGCGACCGTCGACGTACAGAACACCACCATGTGACCCGCCACTCCCAGCCCGTTGAGGTCCGGTTCGTTGGGAGACAGCGCCTGCCAGCCGGTCTCGTCGCCCAGCATGATCTCTTCGACCGTCCATGATTCCGCAGTGAAGACCAGTTCTGTCGATTCGCAGCCCGAGAGTACCTCCTCCAGTGCATCGCGCTCTGCCTCGTCCACCGTCAGCGCGTACTTGAGGCGCACGGCCACGATCGTACCTGCGTACCAGCACCGGTTGAAGTCCGGTAGCCACTCGGCCGCGTCGCGTCCGGCCTTGACGCCGAGATCCAGCGTCGGGGAAGCCAGAGCGAGGTTCTCGATGTCGCGTGCGAACGCTCGGCGCGCACTCGGCGCCCAGGCGCAGGCGCCGGAATCATGCG
Source organism: Gammaproteobacteria bacterium (assembly GCA_028819775.1). The sequence continues at coordinate 2,585 of JAPPKV010000169.1, forward strand.
CTTCCCTCTTGGCCACGATGTGGTCGACCTGGACGTCCCGTACGTGGTCGTAATAGACCCCGGTATATGCTTCGTAGAGCTTGTCGCCGAGCGCCGCAGCCACCGCGTCCTCCAGACCGGCCGGATGCCGGTATTGCCCCACGTCGTACTCCGAGCAACGGCTCTCCGGCGCGACCACCAGCCCGCGCCACGTTCCCGGGGCCGGAGGCGTCCCCATCACCCACACCGTCGTTGAAGCCGCCGTCTCGGGCTCGGTGATCGCGAGCGTCAGGGTGTCGCCCGATATCGCATACGTGCCCGCGCCGGACACCTGCCCGGTCTGCCGCCAGCTCCCATCGGTTTGCACGGTGAACGTGCCTTCGTCCTCGATCGTCAGGGCCGGCGTCGTGATGTCCACCTCGTAGCTGCCCATCGCGGAATCGCCCGTCGGCGCCTCCTGCGTCAACTCCAGCGTCCCTGAGACCGTCGGCCGAGTGAGCAGAGTCCCGCCCGTGGACGCTCCGACCAGACTCTCGAGGAAGTACGTCCCGGTGAGATCCGGAGGCGGAGGCGGCGGAAGGACAGTGATCTTTGCCAGGCCTTCCACTTGGGCGGCCGCATCGCCGATGGCTGCCGTTATGGTCGCCGTTCCTTCAGCCACCCCCAGTACGAGGCCGAGGCTGTCGACGGAGGCTACGGCCGTATCGCTCGAACTCCAGCGGAAGGCCGCGTCGTCGACCACGTATCCGTTGTCGTCGGTGGCCGTGGCGACCAGCCGCACGGTGTCACCCGTGGCGAGGGTGTGGATCTCCGGCGTCATCTCGACTGCTGTGGCCGTCTGCGAAACCACGATCGAAGCGCTGTCCGATACCTCGCCGGCGAGCGCCGTGACGGTGGCGCTTCCGTTGGCCACCGCCGTGACCAGGCCGCTCGTATCGACCGTTGCGACGTTGGTGTCACCGCTCGACCAGACCACGGCCGCATCGGTGATCGGACGGCCGAGCTGGTCGCGTACGTCGGCGTAGAGTTGGATCGTCTGGTCGATCGCGGTGAGCGTCGAGGAGTCCGGCGTGACCGTCACGGTCGTGGGTGCCGGCTCCGCCACCTCGACGGCGAAGCTCTGCGAGGCCGAGAGTCCGCCCGGATCGGAGGCCGTGACCGTCACCGCAGCCGCGCCCTCTGCGACGCCCGTCACGGACAGTTCGGTTCCCGACACTGCGACGGTCGCGACTGCGGCGTTGGACGTCGCGGCCGCGTGGCTCAGCGCGTCGCCGTCCGGATCCGAGAACGATGCCGAGATGTCGATCATCATGGTCTGTCCCTCGACGACCATCTGATCCGGAATCGCCGCAGCCGGCACCGGCGCCTGGTTGACGGGCGGGGGAGGCGGCGGTGGAGGGGGAGGAGGTGGCGTGGGCCCGGGATCGACCGTGTCTCCCCCGCCACAGGCGGCGGCGAGAACTGTGGCTCCGATCAGAGTGAGCGGAAGGGCGCTTCGCATCCAGCCGCGTCTCGGCATGATCGCTCGCACCTGAACCTCCCCGAAAAAGAAAGAAGCGGGGCCCCCCCAAAATCGCGGGGGGCCCCGGGCCGGGGGGCGCTGGGGAGAGACCCCGATGGGTTTTGACGAGGCGTTTTTGACGAAAGTGAGCAAAACACAAATTTTTGAGTTAGTGTTTT
>JAPPKV010000169.1:4253-8132 GCA_028819775.1 Gammaproteobacteria bacterium
CCCCCCCCCCCCCCCCCCCCCCCCCCCCCCCCCCCCCCCACCCCCCCCCCCACCACCCCCCCCCCCCCCCCCCCCCCCCCCGCCCGCCCCCCCGCTTCCGTGAGGCCTCTCGTCAGAGACCGCTAGGGTTTAGGACTCGTCGTTGTCCTCGATCGTGACCATCACACTCTTGATCGAGTACGTCTTGCCGGCACCGCCGATCTGCACGCCAGCAGCCGGGCCGGTGATCTCGATCGTTTCATCGTCGGTGTCGTCGTCCTCCAACGGATCGAGCGATACGGTCATCGTGTTGCTCTGCGTGTCGCCCGTGTCAATCGTGAGAGTGACGGTTACTTCAGCGGTCCCACCGTTGAGATTGTATTCCTCAGCACCTGATGTCGGCGCCGGGACGGTCACCACCACATCGAACGGGGCAGGCATCGCCATCGTCGATGTCGCGGAGATACTCAACGTCGTCGCGTCATCGCCCTCGTTCACCGTCCCCGGGCTCACCATCAACGTCACGTTCGGATCGTCATCCATGATCGTGACCGTCGCGGGAACGACGAACGGAGCGTCGCTGGCCGCATTCGGCTGCGCGTTCACCGTCTCGTCACCTTCGATCTGAACATCGTCAACGCCGGTCAGCGTCACTTCGACCGAGTCGGACATGTCGCCGGCGGAGATCACGATGTCTGCCACTCCGGTTGCGGTGAAGTCGCCGGCCACGGCCGTTCCACCGCCGAACCCCCACGCCACCGTGACAGCATTGGCAGCAGGATCGTTCGCGTCTACTTCTCGGGCGTTCGTGAGCGTCGCGACGACATGGAACGTCTCGGTTTCGCCACCCTCTGTAACCGAGGACTTGCGTACCGACAGAGTGACGTCGTCGTCGAGCGACTTCATCATCAGCGACGCATCGTCGTACCCGGTCGCCGAGTGCGTCACGGCGATACCGTCTTCGTCCATGACGTCCCGATCCTGCGTGGCCGTAAGGGTCACGATCAGCGTATCCGCAGTCGCGTCCGTCACATCCGTGGGCCAGGTCAGCGTCTGGCGATTCACGGTTGCTCCGGCCCCCGCACTGACCGTCACCGCCAGCGGCGCTGCTGCCGTCGGTGCCGTCTCCACATTCGCCAGCGCCAGCTTGACAGCGTACTCCTGGGTCGCGCCCTCGAGCAGCTCGATCGGATCGTCGATCGCCGTTCCGTCCACATTCATGAACTCGAACGTCGGACCCGGAGGCGTCGTCATGCCAGGCCAGCCCACGCTGAAGCTACCGAGCTCGTAACCGTCGTTCGCGGGTCGGTTACCGGTGCCTCGACCATCGGCGTCGACCGCGATGTCCGCGACTTCCAGCCAGAAGCAGTATGTCTCCGGTCCGGTGCCCGGCGCCCTGATGGTGAAGGACTCGTCGAACACGATCTCGTTCGTGTCGTTCTCAAGGTCCCGCTTGTTGCGGACCACGCGACCCGTCCGGCCCTGACTCATCTCGTTCGCCGAGTCGGAGCAGCTGGCGCCTTCGGCAGAGATGTCTCGGATGCTCAACTCGGCCGTCTTGATGACGTTCTTGTCGGAGATCGTTCCGCCTACGCCCACCGTGACGGTCGCCGTGCCGATGTTGCCGATGTCGGACTGGCTCTTCGACAACGAGACGCCGGGAGGCTCCGAATCGCGCGTGTAGGCGAAGCTGACTTCGGTGAAGTTCGGCGGAACGGCGTTATCCCGAACCTCGGCCGTTACCACGTACCGCCGTTGCTTTTCGGGCTCCGTATCGGCGCCGGTGTTCGTCGAAATCGTGACGACATCTTCGGCCACCATGATGATGTCGGGGTCAGCAGGGAGGAGGTTACCGTCCTCATCCTCGTCGTGCCCCGTGTCGAAATAGCGCTGGGACCAACTGGAGTTGGGGCCCCAATAAGCCCTGGCTGCACCGTCGAATCCGCTTCCCCTCTCACCCGTCTCCAGCTCGGGGTCGTTCACCTCGAACGTGAGCGCGGCGCCGTCCATCAGCACCAGCTCCTCGTCGGGCACGAGGTTGTCGATCTCGGGAGGCGTCTTGTCCACGCCGAAGTTGTTCGCCGACCGGATTCGTACCTTCGAGAGATCCCTGGCGTTCCCCATCGGGTCGGTGATCGACTGCAGCTCGGCAGTGTAGCACTGCACGCCGCCATCGTCGCTGAGATCATCGCCGTACGGATCGTCTTCGGGAAGGTCGCCGATCGTGTTGGCGTCCTCCACCAGGGCCTGGAAGGCCGTGCCCGCGCCGTCCTCGCCCTTGTCAGCGTTGTCCGAGATCGAGCAATCGCCTACCGCGACGACCTGCGAAGTGGTCCCCCATCGGCCGCCCGAACCCCCCTCGGAGACGTTCGAGATCCCGATCCGCTGCGATCGGCCGTCATACGTGCCCCGCTTACCGGAGTAGTACGCCCCTTCTTCGTCATCTATGGGGGCGCCCTCGACCGTGACCTGCGAAGCGTCGGTCACCCTCGGAGCGTTGAAGTCGAAGTAGATCGGACCGATCTTGGTCAGATTGTTCTCCGCATCTCCGGGCACGAACTTCGACGAGATGTCGACCCCGTCCGGATCGCTGATGGCGCCGTCCTGGATGATCCAGTGACCGCCGCTGCCTTCCCGGGCCGGGTTGATGTCCTCGACACCACCGTCGTTCCCGAAACCGGCTGAGAGAGCGTTTCTCCCGTTCCAGTCCGAGTGAGCCGTGAACGTAAACGGAGCCTCGGAATCCCTGCGCGGATCGCCCCAGTACTCCCCGTAGGTCGATCCACGCCGATGCGCGCGGAAGGACAGCGAGTTTCCGTCCTCCGTGTCCGTCATAGCGCGCAGACTGATCGCGCCGACCACGGTCCCGTCGAAGGCAACCGGGCACACGTCGAACGTGTTCACGTTGTCTTCCGTCGTCGGGCCGCCGTAGTACGGCACGCCGGCGACGACGATCGACTTGCCGGCGTTGTGGTCGATCATCACGTAGTTGGAGTTCTTGAGCGTGATCATCTGCGTGGCGAGAGCCTGCCGAACCGTCCCGTCAGCCGTCGTGATCTGCGCGCCGAGTTCGTGCTCGCCGTTGGCGAACCTGGGCGCCATCTGCATGCCCATGCACTCGCCGGCCACCTGGTCGGTGTCGAAGAAGCACTCGATCTCGACCGAGCCGCCGGATTCTGCAACACCGGGCACGACACCGGCCGGTGCAGCAGCGTCGCTGGAGGCGCCGCGGCAGGAGATGACCTCCTCGCCCAGCGTGAGGTCGACGTTGGTCACCGTCTCGTCGTTGTACTGCACGTCGAGCAGGACGGAAATGTTGCCCGAGACGTTGGACGGATCCACCGCCTGCGTCCGGTCGTCGACTTCCCGCAGACCGAAGATCGTCACGGTCGCCGGCTGCCCGCCGTCCTGGCCGACTTCGACGTTGAAGCCCTGGTTGGCCTGGAGGCCCGCAGCGTCGGCGGCTGTGATAGTGACGACCGCGCTTCCGCGCGCCACACCGGTCACGGTCGCGGTCGCGCCGTCAAGGCTCACCGTGACGATGCCGTCGTTGGACGAAGAGCCGCTGAACGTCAGCGCGTCGCCGTCGGGGTCGCTGAAGTAGCCCGCCGCGGGAACGGTGGCCTCTGCGCCCACGTCGACGTTGTGCGCCGGGATCGTACCGACTGCCACGGGCGCCCGGTTCGCCGGCGGAGGAGGCGGAGGTGGCGGAGGTGGCGGCGGCGGAATGACCGGCGGTGGAATGGTGATCGGCGGAATGTCCGGGAACGGCGGCGTCACCACCTCCACGGTGTCGCCGCAGGCCCCGATGGCAACAGCTGCAAATCCTGATACCGGTGGTGGGACTCAAGGACCGTGCCACGAACCGGGTGTCGGCCTACGTGGTGGGAAGCACGGATG
>JAPPKV010000414.1 GCA_028819775.1 Gammaproteobacteria bacterium
TCGAGGAGGCGAGCGGCCAGCCCCTGGACGAGTTCTTCCGGGAGGCGATCTTCGATCCACTGGGAATGAACGACACGGACTTCTATGTCGCCGACGACGCGCTACATCGATTCGGTGCGAACTACATGCCCCGGGAAGTGGACGGCGAGATCCGCCTCGTGGCAGTGGACAAGGCCGCCACCAGCGAGAAGGTGGTCGGCCCCAGGACCGAGTTCTCGGCGGGTGGCGACATGGGCGGCGTGCTGTCGACGGCAGGCGACTACGCGCGCTTCGGGCAGATGCTTCTGAACGGTGGCGAGTTGAACGGCGTGCGCATCCTCGGCCGCAAGACCGTGGACATGATGATCGGCAACCACACCGGCGATATGGTCATCCCCATGACCGGGCCGGGTTTCCACTGGGGTCTCGGCGTCGCCATGTACCACGGTCGCGGGAGGCCGCCGTTGATCCGTTCGGTGGGCACCTACGGCTGGGGCGGCGCGGCCGGCACGACCTACTTCGCGGACCCAGCGGAAGAACTCATCGGCGTGTGCCTGACCCAGGTGATGTCCGCCGGCATGATGCCGAACAACACCTACCAGGAGGACTTTCAGCGGTTGGTGTACCAAGCGCTGGTTTGACGGGCAACGGGCCGCGCGCCAGCAACGCGTCCCGTCTCCGGCGATTACGGCTTCTGCGGCACGGGTACGCGGGGATTGAACACCTTGCCGATCAGCGCACTGCGAGGCCGGTAGGGCAGCCCGTCCTCGAGGATCGCCTTCATGCGGGTTTCGGCTTCGAGGCGCACGTAGCCGGGGTCGTCCTCCGACTCGGCCATGATGTAGAACGTGCCCGTGCGGATGCCCTCGAACACGAGGTCCGCGCAGCGGGACGGCGGCATGCCGAATGCCTTGAAGCGCTCGGCGATGGGATTCGGGAGGTCGCTGGTTGCCCGGGGTCCGCCGAAACGTTCCGGCCGGTTGCGTTCGGAGGTGACGATGTTGGTCGACACGACGTTCGGACACAGCACGTGCACCGAAAGGCGCCCGCCCAGTTCCTGGTAGAGCGCTTCCATCATGGCGACGCAGGCGTGTTTCGAGACACCGTAGACGCCCTGGGCCGCGCACAGGCCGTCCTGGGATGACGTAGCCATCACGGCACCCGGCGCATCGCCGGCCACCATCTTGGGGACGAATGCGCGCAGGCAGTTGGCGACACCCTTGACGTTGACGCCAAGCACGAAGTCCCAATCGATGTCGCTGGCCCGCGAGACGGGTCCTCCCCCGCCGACGCCGGCATTGCAGCACAAGAGCGACACGGGGCTCGACGGGAACCGGGCGGCTACGGCCGCTTCCAGTTCAACCACCTCGGCGGCCACGGAGACGTCGACACGATGGCCGAAGACTTCGACTCCTGCCGCCTGCGCCGAATCCGCCAAGCGCGATTCGGCTTCGTCGATGGCCGGGGCTTCGATGTCGGCGATGACCGCATGGAGTCCGCAAGCGACCGCCTTTTCCACCAAGCCGAAGCCGATGCCCGATGCCCCACCCGTGACAACGGCCACCCCGCCGGCCAAGACATCCAAGTCGGGATACGCGTTGTTCCGGGGGCGGTGGTCGTCGCTGGAAGCCATCTAGGACCTCGTCTATTCTGGCACGTGGGAGGCACAGCATACGCCTGCCAATGGCGCCGTCGCGCCTTCCCGCCGATAATGCGCCCGCAACTGGGCGAACCCACACCATGCAGGCACCATTCGTCACCAACGCGTTCGGCTCCCACGCACTGCTGCGCTTCGACTACGCCTGCGCCAAGGCATCGGAATCCGAAGACGAGTTCGACCGGAACGTCCTGAACGCCGTCGACCGGCATGGCTTCGTGGTGATCGAAAACGCCCTAGACGGTGCCGATTGCGACGCCCTGGTCGGGGAGATGCGGCCCTACATCGACGCCACGCCGCACGGTTTGCACGGCCTCGGCGGCACCCGCCGCGTCGGTGCCCTCGTGGCAAGATCCCCAACGAGCCACAAGATGATCGCCCACCCGGCCATCCTCCGCCTCGCCAATGCGATCCTGGGTGAACAGCGACTGTCCGGCGATGCCGTGCAGATCAACGGCAAGTCGGGCAAGGGCGAGAAGGGCTTCCGCTATCCGTGGCAACTGCATCTGACGCAGATCATCGACGTGGGTCCGGGTGCCGGCACCGACGCCATGCCGCACCATCTCAAGTTGCACCGCGCCAACGGCATGTGGGTGCACGACTTCCAGAACGCCGGCCTCGACCCGCAGGTCGAGGTGATGTGGGCGCTGTCCGACTTCACCGAAGACAATGGCGCCACGCACGTCGTCCTCGGCAGCCATCGCGAGGAACCCCGCGGCGGACACCTCAGCCATCGACAGCCCACAGTCCAGGCCGTCATGGACAAGGGCAGCGCGCTCGTCTGGACCGGCTGGTCGGTTCACGGCGCGGGGGTCAACACCTCCTCGGAACGACGGATCGGCATGAACATCAACTACGCGCTGGCGTTCCTCGCCCAGGAGGAGAACCAGCTACTCGCCTGTCCACCGCACATCGCGCGCAAGCTGCGGGTGGAGTTGCAGCGGTTGATCGGCTACCGGCAACCCGCCGGGGCGCTGAACTATGTCGCGGAGTGCCAGGCGCCGGCGGACTCGGTGCTGAAAGAGGACTTCGACGTGCTCGTGCCGGGCGCACACGGCCACACGATGGACGCGGACATCGACGGGCCCACTTACGCACCCGTCGACGACGATGCCTTCGCGGCGAAACTGCGTTCCCTGGAAGAAGACAAAGCGGCGGCCCTGGCGGCGGACGACCTCGAACTCGCGCTGCATCTCAAGCGCGCCATCGGCGTCCTGAAGAAATCGCCCCGGCTGTGAGCGACAAGCCGTTTCGGATACTCGTCATCTGCACCGGCAACCGCGCCCGCTCGCAGATGGCGCACGGTTGGCTCCGGGATCTCGGTGGCGAGCACGTCGAGGTCGAAAGCGCGGGAACGGCACCCAAGGGCGTTCACCCGGTGGCGATCAACGTGATGGCGGAAGTCGGTATCGACATTTCCGGGCACACTTCCGACCACGTCGACGACTACATCGACGGTGATTTCGATCTGGTCGTGACGGTGTGCGATCAGGCGAAGCAAGCGTGTCCCGTCTTCCCCGGTGCGAAGCGAACGCTGCACCGCGCCTTCGAGGATCCGGACTATCCGTGGATGGACGACGAGGAATTCGCGGATGTGTTCCGTCGAATCCGGGATGCGATCGGCGCCTTCAGCCGGGACTTGCTGGGCGGCGAACTAAAGGCGCGCAGGAACAATGGCCCGTAGGGGACGGGCTTGTCCCGTCCCGGATCGACCACGTCGTTACGTCAGGAGCGGGCGACCGCGCGCCCTGGCGGGCGCGATTAGGCTCAGGCGGGCGACCACAAGGGTCGCCCCAGGGTCGCCCCTACGGGGCCTCGCCTATCGTTTGTGGCATTGGGCGAACCGCGCGGTGCGCTTGCAGGCATCCGAACAGTAGCGGTCGTGGCCGTAGGGCAGGAACCACTCCCGGCACGACTTGCAGCGCCTCGGTTCCGATTTGATCGGTCGCAGCGTGCCCAAGCGACGTTCCTCGAGGCGTTGCGCGATGTCGCCGTTGCGCGAAGCCATGTCGCGAAACTCGCGGTCCCCGATGTCCATCAGTTCCATGATCTGACCGACTTCAAGGTGCGGTGACCGAAGCAGCAGGGCAACGGCGGTCTCTTCAACCCGACGGGGGTTTTCGTGATCGGCGGCGGGATCCTTATCCATAGTTCCTCGCTCTAGAAAAACCAGCTTCGCCAACATCGTCATGGCAAGGCCTAATTGCCCCATTCGACTACCGGGCCAGTGCCGAGTTCAGAGGCAGGATGGATGACCGACGCAAACGCCATGATTGATGTCGCGCATAGCAAGTTGCACCGCGCTCATAGCCGTCGCCGACCGGGGCGGGGCTTTTCGGCCTCGCCCGGCTCCGTTTCATGTGTTCCACCGGCATCCGGATCCATCCGGTCCGGGTAGCGGCCCGCGTCGCGCAACGCACGTCGCAGCAGGAAGTCGATCTGCGCGTTGACGCTGCGCAACTCGTCGGCCGCCCAGCGTTGCAGCGCGGCGATGACTTCCGGGTCGGTACGCAGCAGGAATGGTTTGCGGGTGGCCATCCGTCACGCCGGCCGAGCCGACTCGCTACTGGTAGAGCGTGCCCGTGTTGAGCACGGGCTGGGTGCCCTTGTCGCCGCAAAGCACCACCAGGAGATTGCTGACCATCGCGGCCTTGCGTTCCTCGTCGAGGTCGACGATGCCCCGGCTCGAAAGGTTGTCCAAGGCCATCTGCACCATGCTGACCGCGCCCTCGACGATTCGCTCCCGGGCTTCGATGATCGCGCCGGCCTGTTGGCGCTGCAGCATCGACGAGGCGATTTCGGGGGCATAGGCCAGGTGGGTGATGCGGGCCTCGAGCACTTCGAGACCGGCCTTGTGCAACCGGCCCTGGATTTCGGTCTTCAACTGGCCGGCGATCTCCTCGGTCTTGCCCCGCAACGAGATCTGGTCGTCCTGGCGCGTGTCGTAGGGATATTGAGTCGCCAGGTTCCGCACCGCGGACTCGCTTTGGACATGCATGAAGTTGACGTAGTCGTCCACCTCGAACGTGGCCTCGGCCGTGTCGACCACCTTCCAGACCACGACGGCAGCGATCTCGATGGGGTTGCCGTCCGCGTCGTTGACCTTGGACCGGTCGGTTTCGAAGTTGCGTACCCGTACCGAGATCCGCCGTTTCGTATAGAACGGATTCGCCCAACGCAAACCCGGGTCGCCGACCGTGCCCACGTACCGACCGAACAACTGCAGCACCCGCGCCTCGTTGGGATTGACCATGAACAGGCCGAAAAGCAGGAAGATCAAGACCACGAAGAGCAGCACGGAACCGATCACGATCAGCGGGCTTTGTTGCACGATGCCGACCACGAACAGCCCCACATCCGCGACAATCGCCACGAGCAGGACGAGCAACGCAAGGGCACCTGAAACGGCGGTGCGAGGGATTTCCTGTATCACGTTCATGTCTCCATTGATATCAGATAGATATCCTAACGCTATCTACCTGTCTGTGCCAGTCACCGCCAAAGGAGAGCTTGACCGCCTCCGGCAACAGGCGTATACGCCCCCTTGTGAGGACTCGGCAGCCAATCGTCGCAACCACCCTCGCCATTGCCGTGGCTTGGGCCGGTGCGGTGTGCGCGTGCGAGTTGTCCACCGTCGACGAGGCGGACCCAACCGGCCACCACGCGCATCACGGCATGGCGGACTCGCCGCCGACGGCATGCGCGCACCTCGACTGCCAAGGCGATTGCGGTGTCGAGGCCACGCCGCCAAAGAGCCAAGTGGCTTCCCCCGAACTCCCGAAGCCCTCGCTCGACGATCTCGCGGTTGCCGCCGCCGCGCGGCCCGTTGCCGTTGCGGCTCGGGTTCCGTCCTATCACCACCCGCCTTGGCGGAACTTCCGCCCGGATGACTCGCCGGTCAGCCGCTTCGACAGACTTCTGAACTAGCGCCCTCCCCAGGAACGCGGCACGCCCGCGTCTCTCTTCTTCGCTCGCACGCCGGGTTTCCCCGGTGAGAAGCGTGCAGGTTTCGAGAAGCCCATTTCGGAGGGTGCGATGAAAGCACCGAGAACATTCGCCTGGTTGGTCCCGTGTCTCGTCGGCACGTACCTCGACGTCGCCGCTGTGGACTACGCGACCCTTGACGACGCACGACTCAAAACGCTGATCGAGGAAGCCCTCGAGAGAAACCCCGAAGTCCAAGCGGCCGCTTGGCATGAAACGGCTGCACGGGAGCGAATACCAACGGCTGGCGCACTGCCCGACCCGACGTTGCAGCTCACGGGCTTCGTGCAATCGCCCCAAACGCGAGTCGGACCGCAGGTGAGCGGAGTCGCGGTCAATCAACGCCTGCCCTGGTTCGGGAAACGCACCGACCGCGCCGAGGCCACCACCGTTCGGGCGGAAATCCAGCGGCAAGCCGCCACCGCCCGACGCGCCGACGTGGTCCGCCAAGTGAAGGTCGCCTACTACGAACTCGCCTACCTCGACCGGGCACTCGCGATCACCGGGGAGGAACGCGAGCTTCTCGAACACTACGAGTCGCTTGCGCGGGCCCGCTACTCCCAGGGCGTCGGGTTGCAGCAAGCCGTCGTCAAACTGCAGGCCGAGATCACACGGGTTCTGACCCGGCGACTGGAACTCACGCGACTACGCATCGACATGGAGTCCACGCTCAATGCGTTGCGCGACCGCCCTGCGGACGCCGGCGTACCCGATGTGAAGCTCGGCGAGCTCCCTCGGGTTGCCCTCGACCAGGACCGCATCCTGGCGATCGGTCGAACCAACGCACCGGAAGTCAAGGCGGCGGCGCTCGCCGTCGACCACGGCGAGGTTGGCGTTCGACTTGCAGAGCGCCGCTATTGGCCCGACCTTGTCCTCGGTGCCACCTGGGGCCAGATCCGAGCCCGCGACGACCAACCCGGTCGATCGAATCCGCCACCCGACAACGGTAAGGACACGCTTGGACTGACCCTAGGCATCAACATTCCACTACACAGGCGAAGCTACGACGCCGGTGTCCGGGAAGCCGTCGCGCGTCGGTCCGCTACTCAGGAGAGCCACCGACTTGCGCTGAACGGCGTCGATCAGGCCGTGCGATCGACCGGCTTCGCGATGACCACCATCGAGGCGCAGATCGCACTGTTTGAGAACGCCCTCGTTCCCCAGGCCGAACAAGCGCTCAGGGCCACCGAGGAAGCCTACGCGACGGGGACCACCGGGGTTCTCGACCTGCTCGACAGCGAGGAGATGCTGCTCGACGTCCGACTCGGTTTAGCGCGCCTCGAGGCCGACTACATGCAGGCGCTTGCCGACATGGAACGCGCCATCGGCGCACCTTTCCCCTTGAGGAGCCAGCAATGAACATCCGCACGATCCCCGTGATACTGCTCAGCGTCGTTCTCGGCGCCGTACTCGGCACCGTCGCCGTGGCCGTCGTCGCCTACAACCCGGCCGGCTGGGGTTGGCTCGAGGAACCCCAACCGACGCCCGAAACCGCCGCAGCCGCGGTCGAAGAACAAACGGTCTACACCTGCGGCATGCATCCCAACGTCAACCGAACCGAGCCGGGCAATTGTCCGATCTGCGGAATGAAACTCGTTCCCAAGAAGCCATCCGGCCCGCAGAAAGACGACGAATCGGACACCGACGTCCGGGTTGCGCCGGGCTTCCTGCAGAACTTCGCGGTTCGTACCGCCGTCGTCGACCGAGGCGCCCTGCCCGTCGCGATCCGCACGGTCGGCGTCCTTGCCCACAACGAAGAGAAGCTGGTTTCCGTCAACACCAAGTTCGAGGGCTGGATCGAGACGGCCCACGTCAACAACGTGGGCGAGTCCGTCGCCCGGGGAGACGTCCTGTTCGACATCTACAGCCCGCAGTTGGTGACCACCCAGCGCGAGTACCTCGCGGCGATGGGCTATGTACAGCAACTCGAAGCCAGCGATGCCTACCCGGATGCCATCAAGCGCGCCAGGTCGCTCCTCGAGGCGGCGCGCGAGCGGCTCCGCTACTGGGACATCACCGAGGAGCAGATCGCCGCGCTGGAACGGTCCGGCACAGCCCCGCGCACGATACGGTTCTTCTCTCCCGCCTCGGGCTTCGTGGTGGAAAAGATGGGCGACTCGCTCGAGGGCATGAGACTGCAACCGGGCATGACGGTACTCAAGACCGCGGACCACTCCACCCTGTGGGCGCAGGCGGAATTCTTCGAGTCGGATCTGCGCCATGTGCGCGAAGGCAGCGAGGCCACCATCGAGGTCGACGCCTTTCCCGGCCGGCGCTGGAGCGGTCGCATTCTGTTCTTCCGTTCCGCCGTCGACCCGGAAACCCGGGCCCTGACCGCGTTTGTCGAAGTGGACAACACCGACCTGTCACTTCGCCCCATGATGTACGTCGACGTCGCACTTCGGGCGGAAGGCGCTTCGGATGCGGTGCTTGTCCCCGCCGAAGCCGTGCTGCACAGCGGCGAGCGGTCGGTCGTGATCGTCGAGAA
>JAPPKV010000151.1 GCA_028819775.1 Gammaproteobacteria bacterium
TCGAAGTGGCGGCTGAGGACCACCGGCGTGACGCTGGCCCACGTTCGCGATGGTCGTGTCCAAGTCTCGTGCTGGAGATTCCACGGCGGACGTTCGCGCCTGTCGAGCTCGATGCCCAAATCGAATGACCCGCCATCGAACAGCCGAAGGTCGTCTCGTGGCAGGCCGGTGTTCGAGTCGCGCAGGATGGGCTCAAGGCAGCGCCCGACCTCTTGGTGTTGCGGCACCATCGGCACGATCAAGCCCAACCCCATGATCCGCCCGTCGGCGTGTGGGGAACCGACGAACGGCAGCGGCGCCAACGCCAAGTGTGGATCAGCAGAGGGTCTGCCGTCGGCGCGATGTCCGCTGAACCACTCGGGTGGCGGTTGAATAGGGCATTGGTGCATCAGCAATCCCCGTAGGGCTGCCGTCAGCTTGAGTGTTGCCGGCAGGGACGCGCGACGCCCGTTGATGGCCAGCACGATGATGTGCGGATCGAACACGGTATGCGGTGTCGGGTCGGGGGCGGGCTTTAGCGGTCGGCTATACCCCTGCCAACGGGTAGGAACGGGCCTTCTCGGTGTTGGCGGTCTGTAGGACTTCAACTCCTTGGTGCGTCGGTCCTGTTCTCGATGGCTTCCCGGACTACCTGCGCGATCTCCTTGGCGCTCTGCCGCAGCAAGTCGATCTCGTATTGTGTCAACATCCGGGGAGCGGGCGAGGTACCGAGCCTCCGATTGAGTAAGGCAGTTGAAGGCGTGACCGAACTTGGCGCGCCACCACTTCTCGAATTCCCGTCCGTGCTTGTCTCTGAGTTCACGTAGCTGCTCCTTTGTAGGGTTCAACTTGGCCGAATAGGGCTTGCCCGTCAATGCCACCGTGCCGATCACCGTGCCACCCTGTTTTTGGACCCAGCCGCGGAGGTTTGCCATGGTGCCGCCTTGTCCTATGAAGTCGTCGACCATCACATACTCGCGCCCTGAATCGACGTCGCCTACGAATCGAGCCTGACGGGCAAGCCGACCGTACCCGTCGGCTCCGGTATGGGAGACCACGTTCGACTGCACGACTTGGGCAATGAACGGAATACCCAGTCGGGCACTCAGCCACTCGGCCAAGGCTGCTGGAATCGCGTTTACGCCTTGGTGCTCGTATGAATGGGCGCAGACCAACGCGGGTGCGCCTCGGTCGCTTGTCTCGACGAAGCGGCGCACGTCGGCGACAGGCGACTCGTCTAGCAGCGAGTCGATCAAACGTCGCGCCGCTAGACCGTCGCCGGACTTGGCCAGCGCGTACTCCGGATGTCGCCTGGTTTGTGCTTCGTTGGCCAACAAGACGGCGTCGGGAAAGCGTCGCCACGGCACCCTCGGTGGAGGCACACCCGCCTTGCGATCTGCTTCGGCCTGCCACGCGGTTTGGTGCGGGTGCGCCAATTGATCGAGGCGGCCTGACGCAGGAATCCTAAGGCGATGCGTAGCCATGCCTTCGGCAGGCACCCAGGTGGGTTCGATGTCGCGATCCTGCTCCACCCAGACCTGCACGAAGGAGGCGGAGTTTCCTATGTGGGTGACCTTCGCAGCTAGGCGTTCGAGTGCGAGGTTGCGGCCATCCAGATCCGCATCGGGCCAGATCAGGTGCACCGTTGGGTCTTGCGGGATCGCGACCGGGAAGCCTCGGGGTTGACGTGACCGGTGTTCTGGAAGAACTCCAAGTCCCGCATTCTTGAGCTTGTCCATCGTAGCTCTGGCAGGCACGCGACCGACCTTGACATCGTTCACCGGCGCATAACTCGTCACTGGCGAACGCGCCGACGCGTCCGAGGCGGCGAGGCTTGGTGGCGGAAGCCCCTCAAGCCAACGCAGCGCAGCGCCTTCGTCCGCATCCTCGGTGGTTTCGAACCATGCTGCCGCCAAGGCCATGAACACGCGATCCGGGTGGGGTGGCCACTCGGCGTGCGTTTTCCTGGCTCCGTCCGCTGCGGCCATGGCCCAGCCGTTCAGGTAGCAGATGCCAAGAGCGAACATCAGTCTTGTTCCGCTCCTGACTCCCTCGCTAGTTCTTGGCTCTTGCGGACCAGCTCGACCAAGTCGTGCGACGGTGTGAGTTCGACTGGTTCTTCCGCCCACGGGAGACCTGACTGCTTGGCCTCATCGATTGCCTCACGAAGCAATTCGATGCCCGCACCGGCGTCGAGTTCGAACTCTTCCGGCGTTTGTCCGGGACGGTCTAGGAGCTGCCAGACAGGCTCGCTTTCGGGGAAGAGCTGGCACCGGGAACGAAGGTCGCCATCGCTGCGCGCAAGAGTTCCCGCAGCCAATCCCAAGGCAGCCAGCGTCGTACGTGCAGCCGAATCGACATCTTGATCGGAAACAACGCCACCGTTAAGTGGAAACCTCAGCCGCCGAAGAACAGCCATTGACAGGGTTGTTGTCTGCTGCCCGCTTGAGATTGTGAACCCGCCATCGACGATTCCGGGCGTCACGTTTCCATGGTTCGCTTCAGACGGCCTGCCGGTTTTCTTGAGTTTTCCTTTCCCGTCTCCCGCGTCGAGCGTCCAAGTCGGTGCTCCGTCGCTTGCCGACTTCCTTTCGTAGAGCGGGCCAGCACCGAGCATGATTTGCGCGGGATCAATGCGGCTTGAGGTCCGGACGCCGGCGACTGCATCGAACCCAACGATCTCAGACACCAACGCACGTTGGAATTTGGCCCCAAGCCCCCCGCGCGGTCCCGTCGAGTCCCACAAGCCGAACACCAAGGCCGTCGGACACAGGCCAAACAGCCCCGTTGCGTTGCGAATGTCAGCCGTATCGAGAACTCGTCCCGTTTCCGACTCGCGGAAAATCACTCCATCGAGCAGGCTGTCTCGGAACAGCGCATCTGCAATGCGGTGCGGTGCCTCTAGGCTGCTCACCGTGAACCTCTTGAGCAGCGTGTCCTGATCGAAACGAGTAACGACTTGCGGTAACGCGAGATCACCCGCGCGATGCGCCTCCAGAAGCGCCCACTCCATACGATTGGCTTGCGACTGCACTGAGTCGAGAAGGACGCACTTTCTGATTTCGCCCGTTTTCGGATCGATGCGTTCCTCGGTGGCGTACTTTCGGCCTTCGTATGTTGGCGGAAACACTTTGTCCCCTGGACCGCCTGCGGGCTGATAGACGGTGACGCAACGAAACGCGGCTGCTTTACCGCACACTGCTTGTCGCAACGTCGTCAGATCAAGTTGCTTGGACACTGCTCTCTCCTGTTCATGCTGGTCGTGAGTGTGTGAAGTTCCGGTACTTCCCAACAGTAAAGCGTTGGCTTCGATATACCTCCGAGATTCCCATGTCTCCCAGCAATGCTCGGTCAGGTATCGGCTTTTGAATCTCAGGCACCGCTAGCAGAGATCGCATAACGTCTACGCTGAGCTGACACACCCAGATTGGCCATGTAAACAGCGTCGTCCATTCCCGGCTCGAAAATCCTGTTGTTGCAAGCCGTCGATTGAAGGGAGCTGTTGGCAGAAGTGGGAGTGCTTCCATCGCAAGTCGGTTGGCACCGTACATAGTTCTAGGGGCGGTTCCAGACGGATTGTCCCACCGCAGGGCATGCCGTCGATCCTCCACAGGATCCCAACGAAGCCCGAGCCTCACATCCGAGTAATCCCATGACTCGAAGAGAGACTTGCGTAGATGGTCGGCGCCAGTCTGGTCTACAAGGTCCTTCATCGAGCCGAGGAAGTGTTGGTGTCCGGCCCCGCTCATGGTCCGTAGAGCGGTGTCTTGGATGGTCTTGTCGTTACTCCCGACGACGACTTCACACCCAAAAGCAGCAATGAAGTCGGCGTACCGACGATCCTGTGCCGAAGCACACGATTGGGCACGTGAAGCCACCGCGCCAAACTCCTTGGGGACGACATTGAGGTCTGCCGCAAAGGTGAACTCTGGGCATGACTCTCGGCGAAGTTCCTCATGCAACATCTCCACGAGTTGTCCTTGCACAATTGGTTTCTTACCGAGAACGACCGGCCGCCAACCGTTTCGCATTGTCCATTGCATTCGCCAATTGCCGTGTTCGTCGGCCAACGTGATCGTACGCAGTAAGCCAACAGCCGCGAGGAATCCCAGTGGATTGCTCCCGTCGAGGCCGACCAGCACGAGACCGCGTTCGTCACCCATCATGAGTCTCCTCCCACTCGCTGCGGCGCCAGTCGGCCAGGCGTAGCAGCGTTTCGAGCCAAGCAAGACCCCACCACCCGTATCGACGAGTCAGCCGCCAGAAGCGATCCGCGCCGCCGGAGTCGAGGCGTTCGAGATAGGTAGGACCGCACCATCGCATCCGATGGCCATTCAACTCGAATTGTGCCGTGACGGACTCATCGTCCGCGACCACCGGTGCAAACGGGCGGCAATACCCATGGTGGCTAGCGACGAGGTGGAGAACCAAGTCGTGTAGGTCCGTGTCTGTGGGGAGGAGGTCCGGTGCCGTCTCAGCCATACGTACCGACAGCAGTTCGTGCCGGCCTCCTTCCGGATACCCCGATGCCTTCCGTGCGCGTTGCCGGGCAGAGCGACTATCCGGCATGTCGGCGGACTTGGCCCATAGTTCCCGGCCATCCCAGCGTGCTCCGCCTCTCAAGAGCGACTGGAATCGTGGGTCGGCTTTGCCGAGGTCATGCAGCAAACCGGCCCGTGCGACCGCGTGAACCAAGGGCTCTGGCAGGCCACATCCGACCGCGTGTCGTCGAGCATAGTCCTCGACGCCCGGCAGATGTGTTCGCAGGCGCACCGGATTGCCATTTCGGTGCGAAATCCCCGACGCGGAGGTGTCGTCCTCGTCGCTGAAAGCGTCGACTTCGTGCGTGGTCACCGGCACCCGCCGCCGACCGGCCACAACCAAACTCACCGCACCTGTCAGTCGGCACGCCCGACGGAGTTTTCGGACGTTCGAATACTCTGCCGCGAGTTCCTTTGCCGCTTGAGGTAACCACGTCCAGCCGTCCGGCGCCGTGCCGGCGGCCAGTTCCGCCAGCACTTCGCCGACGGCATCAACGACTTCATCGGGATCTTCTTCGTACTTCCGCTCGAGCTCACGGTCGAGGAGCGATTTCGCCGCCGACTTGGCCGAAAGCGAGTCTGGCCAGACATCAACCAAGTCCGGGTGCAACCGAAGTATCGGTTTGGCGCGGGCGAGCCGGTGCGCTTGGTCGCCGATATCAAGTGCGCCAGCCGGGTCAGTCGAATCTAGTTGGAGGTCTCCGAGCTGTTGCCACGGGCCAGGGTGGCCGGTCGGAATCACGATAACGTCGCCCGGTCGGATTTCGGATGGATCAGCCGTAATCGTGTCACGGCCCGTCTCTCGTCCTCGCCAACGGACCACGCGACGAACGGCGTTCTCTGAATCGTCGTCCAACTCGCGTGTGTGGGTTGCCTCCTGCGTATCTGCTCCCTCCACATCGGCACTATGGTCCTCGGTGTCTTCTGCCGACAGCCAGCGTTTGAACACTCCGATGGGTACCGGCAACGTCTCGACGCTGCTAGGCGGGCACAGCGACAGCGTGCTCAAGGCCTCGTCTTGGGCCTCGGTGCCCACTAGATCGAGGTCCGCACGCCAGCACACCTGCACATCAGGAGCGCCTTCTTGGGGGCCGTGCAGGAACAGGGACACATCTGGTGACGGCTGTGGTTCGGGCGCCGTTTGGCCCCAGCAGTCCACATGGGCGGGGAGCATGACCGGCGCGTCCAACGCCGGCGCATTTAGCATGTTCAAGACCTCCCCACACGGTAGGACACGCTTCAAGGCTGCGATGCCGAAGTCGACGATCCCGTTCTCGTCCTCGACACGCCGGAGCCATGCCCAAGTTTCGGTGAGCGCATTGCCGTAGACAGGATCGGGCTCCTTGAACTTGACCTGATCGCCGCGAATGAGAATCTCTGCACGGCTGTTTACGTTGCGGCCCATGCGATTTAGACGCCCGAATCGCTGGCGCAAGGCATCCAGACTTGCGCATTCTGTCACGAGCCCGTCGAAGTCCAAGTCGGCGCCCACCTCCAAGGTCTGCGTGGCGACGACGATGACCGGTTCGCGCAGATGGCGGTCCTCGGACTGATCGGAGTGGAGTCCCAGATGCCGAAGCCGCTCAACGACGGAGTCCTTGTCCACTGATCGCATCCGGCCGGTGAGCAAGACGATGTTGCTTTCCGATTGGCGCAGTAGCCTGTAGGTCTCCCGCGCCGTAGCAACCCGGTTGGCGAAGACGACAACAGCCCGGCGTCCATCGGCGATCAACTCTCGGGCAGCCAACGCTAGTTCCTTCGATAGCTCGGTGCTCGCGTCCTTGCCCTTCGCCTTCGCGACCGTCTTCAATCTTGCGGGTTTCCTTGCCAGCTGGCGTCTGCCGAGCGGATGGCTGGGGTCGGTGCCCTCCTCGGATGCGTCGTCGAACACTTCCTGCAATCCGGGCGGGGGTGTCGCTGACATCACGACTGGATGAAAACAACGCTCCAGCGGGGAGTCCGCCCAAGTCCGGTATTTGCGGACGGCGTCGAGAGTCTGCTGGAACGGCTGCGAGCAGTGCGCTTCGTCGAGAAGGATTAGGCTGTCGTTAGCGATCAGTCCCGCGTAGATCGGCCATGTTCCGAAACCGCGTCCGTATGCTCGAAAAAGGATGCGGGAGCCGACTTGGTCCACGGTTGAGGCGACTATCGTAGGCTGTAACGGGTTCCGCGCCCACGCTTCCGAGCGATACATGCCACCGCGGAGCGCGTGAACGGCCAACGGTGGCTCATCCTCAGGCCAATCGCACCCTCCACTTCCGATGTGGCAGAGGCTGTCCTTGACGGTCTTCAGGATCCCGTATTTGGCCTCGGCTAGCTTTCGGGCAAGGCGTCGAGCTCGCTCGTGAGCCTCGTCGACGATGATTCGGCGGTCCACGACAAAGAAGATGCGGCGTGGTGCTGTAATCGGCTGGCCTACGTCCAGCCGTCTTGCTTGGGCAGCCAGGGCGAAAACGGCAATGTCCATGCAAGCCGTCTTGCCGGAGGCGGTCGGAAGAGCGATGGCCTCGGGCCAAGCCGATCTGCCTAGTTGACGGTTATTCGCAGAACCAGCCGAATCCGAAGACGGCGGCGGCGAATATTCGCCATGGGCCATGACGCGAGCTGCGAGAGATCTCTGCCAGGAGAACGGAGTTTTGCACCACAGCGCTTGGAAGAACTCATCGAAGTCCGATGCGTGCAGCGTCCTCCGACTCGTAGCTGTATCAACCAAGTCCGGTCACCTCGTTCCGTGCACGCGGACGCCACTTCGGGTCGGGATCGCATGGCGCGGATTCCGGAGTCGGTTTCAATAAACCTAGTTCCCGAATGCGCCGCTCGAGATGCTCCCGAATCCTCGCCTCGTCCACCGGCTCGCCCGCCATGGTCATGGAGTTGGCCACTCGACGCGGAATCGCCTCCAGGTTCCGCCGCAGACGTTCGTTGGGCGGCAGTGCGCGCCAACTTCGGATGGCTTCCTGTAAGCGGTAGCTTGACATCGGCTTCTCGTGTTCGCCCAATGGCGCAACGGGACTGGTAGTGCCCTCGTTCATCGCGGGCAGAAGCTCGTCGATTACCCTTTGGTCGACGCCATCCTCCTCGCACCACTTGAAATGCTAATCCACCGAGCGTTCGAATTCTCGTCGGAGCGCTTGCGTTTCAGCCCACTTCGAATGTGGCGATGGGATACGGTTCGCCGACCACGCCGTGAAGGCGGAGTCGTCGAACCCCACGCAAGCAAGCCCTTGTATTCCATTGTCGTCTCACGGCCCCCACACGGTCACCGACCGTCCATCGAGCGACTCCTCGCGCCGGTAGAGCTTCTCCTCCCACGGCTTCGACTCGTCCCGGTCG
>JAPPKV010000074.1 GCA_028819775.1 Gammaproteobacteria bacterium
ACACATCCCGAAGTACCGGGGGTCCGTCTTCCTCGTAGCTGAACGTGACATGGTCAAGCCGCACCTCGCCTTGGATCCGGCGGATGGGAGCGACGTTCGCGGACGTCCGGGTCTTTATGGAAGGATCGAACAGGGGCTTGAGTTGCTGGTAGGCGGGAACGAGCGATGCGACCACGCCGACCGAGCCGCCCAGCCGGGTGATCGCACTGAAGAAGGTCATCGAGGCCGCGAACACGGCGAGGAATGCACCGACCTCGATGGGTCCGCCTGACCGCAGCAATACAACGGCGAACAGGCAGGCGGCAGCGAACACGGGAAGGGATCCGGTGACGGCCGTTGCCAGGGCGTTCAAGCGTTCGACCTTGATCTCGGCCTGTTTCTTGTCGAGATAGCCGAGCACCCAGAATGCGAATACGGAACTCTCCGCGCCGGTAGCCCGCAGCTTCTCGATGCCATTCACGAACTGGAACATGTTGCCCGCCAAGGTCTGCTGCGCATCTTGGTACCGACGCTGCCAGGTGACCTGGCGGAACCCGAAGCTCGCGACGACGATCAGCCCGAGAACTCCCAAGGCCAGGCTTGTCGTGGCCAGCGTCGGGTCGTACAGGTACAGCAGGCCAAGTATCGGCAGCAGGAAAAGGATCGAACTGACCGTACCGGACACGGCGCCGGACAAGCGCTCCCGCAGTGCCTGGACGGCAAACGCCCGTTGCGCGACCTCGCCGGCCTTGAATCCGCGTAGGTCGTCGCGGTTGAGCCGTAGCAGACGGTCCCAGATTGCGGCGGTCAGCCGGGCGACGCCGCGGCCTTCGACATGCAGCAGGGTTGTGCTTTGCTGTAGCTGGACAAGCACCCCGACCACCGCGAGCAGCGTCAAGGTGCCGATCGCCAACCAGAGGAAGGCGTCGCTTCGGGCGGGAACGAGCCAATCCACTACGATGGCGATCATGGCGGCGGGCGCGAAGGAAACCAGGCCTGCCACCAGTCCGCCGAGTGCGTAGCGGATCGACTCAGTGCCGACCTTGTTCGCGAGGATTTTCAGGGCGTCCCTGGCCTTGACCGGACGGTCGGGGAGGGGGCGGATGAACATCCAAGCGTATTTGTGCAGCTTGCCCGCCATGCTCCGACTGACCGCGGTCGTCTTGCGTGTTGCGGGATCGCGCAGCTTGTAGCGACCGAAACGACCAGGCAGCAGTGCAATGGGGGAACCGTTTTCGTGGAAGCCGAGCAGGGCGCTGTTGTCGCCGAACCACCAGCGTCTATGCGACTCAAGCCGCACGGCGCGGGTGCGCACCCTTGAGCTGAACGCGATCTCGACGACGGGATCGCCGCCGCCATCGTCGGGATCGGCATCTGGGAATTGGAACTCGATGCCCTCGTAGTCGCCGACTACCTGGAGCGCTTCGTGGAGAGCCGGCAAAGCGGCGTCGGAACTGGTCTGATCGAACAGACGCCGGAGTTCAGTTCGGGCTTTCTCCTCGTGTTCGCGCCGCAGGGTCGAGCGGTCCATTTGGAGGTTGGCTTCGTCGACAACGGCGAGCAGACGGTTGACCCGCTCGGCGTCGAGCAATCGCCGGTGGAATTTGCTTAAGGCCCGTTCGAGCAATCCGTCATCGTGGAGTTGTCGGCTCGAAGTCGCGACGAGACCTTCCTGGGGTCCGGACACCGTCAACCAGCCTTGCAGGGTGAGGGGAAGCCAGTCGCTCTCGTTGTCGACGGCGTCGACCAAACCGAGATAGGAAGCCGCACCGAGCCCGGACAGCCACACGACGCCACCCCGCGCTGATACGACCTTGCCGGCTTGAAGTGGCGGAACCCGGCCCCGGGATACGAACGCATCGGCGCGAGGCACGGGCATGATGTCCCTGGTGACCGAGTCCGTGATGCTGGTTATCCAATGGTCGACTTCGGCAGCAACGTCGGTCTCGGCGTCGCGCGCGATCAGTTCGCCGACGGTTGTCGGGCGCAGTGTGAAGTTGGGCAATCCCCGGGCCCACAATTCCAGCTGCCCATCGTCGCCCAAGTCCAAGGGATCGACGCCGAAGATCACGTGTCCCGCCGTGGCGCGCAGGACGTGCTTGTAGGGTGCGTTGACGACGCCGTTGTTCGCGTGGACGAAGAAGACGTCGACCGCCCCCGAGTCGACACGCCAGGCGGAGCCGTCGCCCGTCAGCGGGAACGCGGCGCGGTGTGTTTCTCGGCTGATGTCGCCCATGACCCGATCCATCTGCCCTATTGGGATGTCACCAGGTCGTGGTAGAGGCCCGTTTCGTTCTGCATCAGTTCTTCATGTTGGCCTCGCTGAACCGTCCGGCCCCCATCGAGGACGAGGATTTCGTCGCAGTCCCGGATCGTGCTCAGCCGGTGGGCTACGATCAGGCAGGCGCAACCCCGCCTGCGCAGCGAGTCGTCGATGCGGGCTTCGACGACGGCATCGAGATCACTGGTCGCCTCGTCGAGGATGATCAAGGATGGCCGTGGTACGAGCGCGCGAGCAATCTCCAGGCGCTGGCGCTGCCCGCCGCTGAAGTTCTGGCCCCCTTCCTCGATCGTCGTGTCGTATCCCAACGGACGTCGGGCGATCTCGTCGTGGATGTGCGCATCCTGCGCCGCGTCGACTACCAGCGCGTCGGGGACCGTTGCGTTCCACATGGTGAGGTTCTCGCGGACCGTGCCGGAAAAGAGATTGACGCGCTGGTTGACATGGGCCACCGAGTCGATGGCGACTTCGCGCGGTATTTCTTCGCGCTCGTGGCCATCGAATAGAACCTGGCCTGACCAAGGTTGATAGACACCCGCGATCAGCGACGCGATCGTGGACTTGCCCGAACCGCTCGGGCCGACCAGCGCCACCCGCTGGCCCGGTTGGAGGGTGAGGTTGAACCCTTCGATGACCGGGTCGTGGTGGGGCCGGTAGCCGAATGTGACGTCGCGCAATTCCAGTCGACCGGCGAGGCGGATGCGCCGACCGATACTGACCAGACGATCGCCCGGGTGCGTCTCGACGGTGTCCGAATCCGATGCGGGGTCGGCATCTAGGACGTCCTGGACGCGCTGCAGGTCTGCTTCAAGGATCTGTATGAGGCCGATCGACTCGACGTACTTTCCGACTGGCAGCAGAAAGTTGCCGATGACGAAGTAGGTCGCGACGACATCCCCGATCGACATGTCTCCGGAAATGACGCGCATGCCGCCAATGCCCAGCACCACCGCGCCTCCCACCATGAGAAAGAAAGGCGGCAGCGTGTTAGCGAAAACCCCGAGTTCGGCCGAGCGCTGGCGGTAGCGTAGTTCCAGTGCCTGGTAGCCGGACAAGCGCGTGAAGAAGTCGCCCTCGGTTCCAGTCGCCCGGAGCGCATCGAGGCGACTCAGGGCCGTGGCGCCGATGCCCGATAGCATGCCTTGGCTGCGACGGAGACGGTAGTTTTCGTGCTTGCTGCGGTAGGACACGGAACGCACCACCACCACGTTCAGGAAAGCCACGACAACCGCTGTCCCGGCGAGCAGCCAGTCCTGCGCGGCGATCCAGACGAGGTAGATCAGGCTCATCGTCAATTCGATCGCAAGCCGCGTCAATCGCGTCGTCGCGGTGTTCGCGATCCTGTCCAGCAAACGAGCACGCGAGGCCAGTTCGCCCGAGAACCGTTGTGCGAAGTACTCCATGGGCAGACGCAACAGCGCGGATAGGAACCGCTCCGATTGCAGAAGCGCGATTCGCACGCTCACCGCGAGCAGAACCCGCTGTTGTATCCAGAGGATTGCAAACATGGCTACGGCGATGCCGAGCGTCCCCCCGATCACCAAGGTCGCGGGCGGGGGGTCCGAATCAATCGCGGCGTCGGTGAAGTAGCGCAGAAGCTCCGGCAACGCCAACGTGGGTATGGCCAACAGCAAACCCAAGACGAAAGCGATGCCGATTTGGGCGCGATGCTCGCCCAGCCAGGGCAGCAGACGGGCGCGAATCGTCAGCGGCCGCTCCGACGGCGTGAAGTCCGGCCCGGCTCGCACCGTTAGCACGATGCCCATATAGCGTTCGCGGAACGTCGCCTCGTCAAGGGAGTAGTGGCCGTTGGCGGGATCGTTGATGTAGTAGCGGTTGTTCCGGAATCCCTCGAGCACGAGGAAGTGATTGAACTCCCAGAACAGGATCGCGGGCGCTTCGAGGCCCTTCAGGTAGTCCGCCGAACGTTGCCAGCCGGTCACTTCGACGCCGTATCCCGTGGCGGCGCGTTGAATGTCCGCCGCGGAACACCCGTCGCGGCTCACACCGCAGGCCTTGCATAGCTCGTTCATACCGGTCCACCGACCTAGGTGGGCCAAAACGATCCCGAGACTGGCCGCACCGCACTCGCTCGCTTGGATCTGTTGGAACAGGGGTGTTCGCGGCACGGGTCGCAGCCGGCGCAGGAGGCCAGTGAAGCGTGGATTCATGACCCTCGTGCCCGACTTGGCTTTGCGAACCCGAGGAGCAGCTTGATCGGTCGTTGGGAGCCGATGGGTATACGAAGTCGGTAGTCTCCGCCGGAGCCGGGTGGCAGGACCACCGGCGATGGGTCACGTTCGATGTCGAGACGGACGGTCGTGGTTGGCCGCCCCGGTGGTGGCTCTGCAAACTGCACTCCGCGGATGTTTCCGGATAGGAAAGTGCCCGCGGAGTCGTTTCGGAACACGAATACCTTCCTGCCGAGAGTCAGATGTTGTGCATCGGAGAGATGGACTGCCGCTTCGAGTCGAGTGATGTTGTTGGGGGGGCTTTCTTGCCGCGCGTCCGGTTCCGGTGCGTCGAGCAGTCTTCCGCTCAACCAGAGGCTGTGATCGATGGAACCTACAGTCAGCCAGACGGCGAGGGCGGTCGCGAGGACGCCCAGTGCAATGGTGACGAGCCCAGCCCGCGGCGTGGTGGAGCGCGTTAGGCAGTCGATGGGCTCCAGTTCGGCACGGTTTCTCGACGCGTCGTCGTTGAACAACCGGTTGCTGAAGAGCCCGTAGCCACTTGGCGACGGCGCGTTCGTGGAACGCGAGCCAGGCGACGCCGACTCAGTTGGGTTCTGGCCTGGGGGCCGGGCCTGTGGCGCTTTCAAGGAGGCGAGTCGCCTTCAATGCGCTGCTAGCGGCGTTGGCGGTCGATGTTGACGATCACCGTGACGATCGTCAAATGGGCGGTCTCCCGCTCCTAGTCCCGGAAGATGGGGTGGTTCTGCCAGTCGGTGTCGCCGGAAGTGCTGGTGGTGTTGTCGATTGCCCCGATCCCCCCGCTGACGGCGCGCATCTCATCCAGCGACAGTTGAGGGTTCGGCGGCAGCACGAGATGGGACGTCGTTCTCGAGTCCTCGATGACCTTTAGCTTCATCCCGTCCGGAACCGCGAAGCCGTACTCTTCCCTCAAGGTCGCTTCCGGCTCGGACAGCAGGCGGGCCCTGAAGTCTGGATCTTCACCGGCTCTCGACAACAATTGTTCCAGTATTTCGGCTGCTCGCACCTCGGCACCCCAGTGTCACTTGAAGCAGTAGGGCACCGGTCAACCTACATCAAGCGCCCTTGGCGCACAATGCCAACCGTGTCTCAGTTTGAACCAGCCGCCCGCTTCCTGTAGGTCTTGGGGCGGTTGGGTTTCCTGGCCCGCGCATCGATCAGTGCGACGATCCAACCAAGGTCGCGGATGTCGCTGTCGAGGCCCGCGGCCATCGCGGGCGTGACGGACAGAGCCGGGTGTACTCGGCAATAGTTGTAGTGCAGGGCGTAGAGATTGACCATCGCGACGTGCTTCTCGAACCGTCGTTTCTCCGAGTTCGAGGGCATCCGCGGTATGCTATCCGGTTCTGGCACGGTGCTGTCGCCGTGACGGCTGGCACCGCCATTCCCTTCGGTGTCCCGGTTCCCAAGCAGACCGGTCGTCGCTAGTTCGGGAGTCTCTATCAGTCTACGTCGGATGTCCTCGACGAAACCGGCGCGGGTCTTTCGACTGTTGTCGCCCGCCAGACAGGACACGATCAACCTGCTGTCCGCGTCGATCGCGGCAAGGGTCCATGTGTCTTCGGTGGCCCGTCGCAGTGACGTTTCGGCTCGCCGAGGTGTCGGATAGCTGAAAGCCCAGGTCTGGCTGCACTCGATTCGACGACGGCCGGGAATCTGTCGCACGTGCTCGTCCAGATAGGCTTTCGCCGCTGCACCGGCGTCGTTCAACAGCTTGGCCACGGTGTTGATGCTGACGCCGTCGCGGCGGGTAATCGACCGCATCGAATACCCTGCGACCAGCATGGCGAGTATCGCGGCGCGTTTGTTGCTGGGTAGGCGGTTCATCGGGACTTGGGGCGCTACGGGGCTACGCGCCACCGATCGCCATTCCCTTGGCTCGGCGCGGCGGCCCCCATCGGGCGACGGCGGCAAGCATGGTGACCCGGCTCGGGCGTCTCCCGGACAATGCAACGGGGCGGGTTTCCACTCCCGCTGCGGTCGGCTTCTTGACGATCGTCTCGTTGGCCTGCCCGGTGGCAATCCGCATGCTGATTACCGCGTTCGCAATCACGGCAGGCGGACGTTTCTCGCCGTTCGGGCCGATGGGCATGAGCTAAGAGTCCTTGCCGGTTAGACGGCACAGGGAAATCCGCTGCACCGCCTCCACGTGGCAATTGCGCAAAATGCCTCGGGCGTTTCGGCCCGAGATCCCCCGCCCGTATGTTAACGGCTCCGGGCTTGCCGTGCTGACACCGGTGGAGCGAGGGATCATCTGCCAAACCGGTAGCGGAGCTTGACGAGCAGAGCCTCGCGCTGCGGCTCGCCGAAGGCATCGTCGAGGAGATCGCGGAAACTCTTTTCGGTGGACGACTCGAACAGCGAGGCGTTGCGGTTGTAGACCACGAAGAGATCGGAGAGCGGTGCGATCTGCCAGCGGTAGCGGACCTGTACGGTCATCCTGCTGATGGCGAACCGACGCCTTCCGATGGCACTCGGCACGAGGTCGCCGTGCGGGTCGATGGCCAATCGTTTGGTCCCGTGCGACTTGAGCCCTGTCCATTCGGCCTGGATCCGTAGCTGCTGACGGGAAGTGAAAAACGCATCGAAGCGAAGGCGCGGTGACCACTGCTCGGTCTCGAACGCCTCGAAATGGCGACCGGTTTGCCAGAGCACCCAGGCATCGCGAGTGATGTAGATGAGGCCCGGGGAGACCGTAAGCCGAGGGACGGGTCGCCAGGTCGTGCTGATGTTGGCTTCGAGGAACCACCCCCCTTCGGGTTCGGTGCGGGCTTGGGCGCCGATGAAAGAGTAGAGACGCTTGGACGTATCGCTTCCCCAACTGGCCAGGATCCCGGCATGTCGTTTCACGCGGTAGTCGCCATTGCCACGGCTGTTTCGATCGTCCCAGTGCCCGGGGCGGAAGACGCCCCGGAGCGTGGCGCGGGTGTTGCTTTGAAACGACCAGTGTCGCGCGACGTCGACGACGCTGCCGATCCGGCGGCCGCTGCCGTTGAAGTCGGCAAACGTCGAGAACTGGGTGAATACCTCGCGGAATCGTTCGGATTGGTGGTCTTGACGTTCGAAGCTGTACGAGACCCCGCGGTAGTCGTTGCGCCAGATGAAACCGGCGTCGTTGAGGTCGAGTTCGTCGTCGTAGTTGTCCACGCGCAGGACGTGCAAGTCGCCCCGGCGAGGAGCCCACCGAAGTTGGCCGTGTCCCCCTGCACCGGTGCTGTCCGGCACATCGCTGAAGTACAACTGACCGTCCCAGGTCCATTTCGCGTCCGCGGTGCGATAGTGGCCGTCGATGCCGTGAGTGACGGCACGCCTGGCAGGATGGTCGACCAGGGTTCCCATCCAGCCGATGGCGCGGCGAGCACCCCCGGCGG
>JAPPKV010000351.1 GCA_028819775.1 Gammaproteobacteria bacterium
TGGCGGGGCATCGGCTGTCGACCGGCGAACTCGAGGAGGTGGTCGCGGCCCATCCCGCGGTGGCGGAGTGCGCCGTGGTAGGCATCGCCGACGAGGACAAGGGCCAGGTTCCCTTGGGGCTGGTGCTGTTGAAGGACGGCGTCAACACGGAAGGTGCGGCCCTGGAAGCCGAACTCGTGCAGATGGTGCGCCGGCGCGTGGGCGCGTTCGCCAACTTCAAGCAGGCGCTGGTCGTACCCCGGCTGCCGAAGACGCGCTCCGGCAAGATCCTGCGCCAGGTGATCCGAAAGATCGCCGACGGGGATCCCTACGAGGCACCGTCGACGATCGACGATCCCGCGATCCTCGAGGAGATCGAGACCGCCTTCGGTGAACGCGGCGTTGGCCGCGCCGGTTAGGGGCCGCCAAACAAGCCCATCAGCTCGAACGGCTCGAACGGGTCGCCGTTGACCGTAAGACCGCCGTTCGCGAATCCGACGTTGAGCGCATAGTCGTCGCCCGATTCCAGGACGATTCCCTCCCGAACCAGCATCCGAACCACGCCGTCCATCTGCCCGATCCCAAGGCCGCCCAAGAGTTCGCGGTGGAAAGCGAGATCGAGATTCGCCGCGACCAAGGGCAGCATCGCCATGAAATCCGCATTGGGACCGATCTCGAACGCATCCGGCAATTCGTCGCCGCGGAATTCGATCGCCAGGGACGCCAGGGCCTGCCGATCTTCGTGCGTGAAGCCAAGCCTGTTGATGGCGAAGTCGATTCGTTCCCGGACGAGGTCGGTGGCTATCGCCATCTGTCGTTCAGGATCGAGTGAGTCGAAGTAGGCGACGTCCATCAGGCGAGCCATCCCGTCCAATCCGTACCGGACCGCCAGGTCCATGACCAAGTCCTGCAACGAGATGTCCCCGATGCGGGCTTCACGCGCCTCGTAGAGGTTGGTGCCGACCAGGAAATCCCCTTCGATTTCGTTGTCGCCTTCAATCCGTAGATCGGTCGCCTCGTAGGTGTTCCCCTCGCTACTGCTCGAGAACATGACCCGGGCAACCTCGGTCTTCCCGCGGCCCAGCCACAGGTTCGGAATCCTGTCATCCTTCCAGGCGCTTCCCGTCCAAGTAGTGCGGCCCCAAGCGAACTGCATGGGGAAAATCGTCGCGTTGACGCCGGCGAACCGCCCGTCGAGGTCGATGTTCTCACCGCTGCCACCAAACTTGGCAGTGGCCTCGAGTCCCCCGAAGTCGAACTCGGTACCTGACAGGTCCGACTCGCCCTGTGTGTATACGAACCCCGGAATGTCCATGCTCATCGAGAGACCGCCGCCGAATCCGACCAAGACGCCCCCTCGGGCAGCGTAGGCGACGCCGGTCGCTTCTTCGAACTCCCGGAGTTCGGACACGACCGACGAATCGACGACGAACTCAACCGATCCCCAGCCCAGACCCGGGGAAGGGCGGAAGACGATCGGGCCGTGGTAGAGGGTGACGGATTTCGGAAGCGTCGTGCTGAAGGACTCCACCATGTCCGCTTCGAGTGCCGAGGACTCGAATGTCATCGCAAGCGACACGGTGGCCGTGCTCGAATACCAGCCGATGTTCCAGTCGTCGAAGGACACTTCCACTTTCACGTACGGCGCCAGTGAATCGCCCACGGTGGCGAGTTGGTCCTCCATCAGCGACCTGGCCCGGGCGCCGAACAGGGGCGGCATCGCCACGGCCAAGACCACGACCATTGCCACCACCGCGATCGCAATTCGTTTCATCGGGCTTTCTCCAATTGGGTGCGTCCGACCAAGCCCCGTGCGCTACCCGGGACGGCGCATTGTCCACTATTCGCGCGATTTGCCCCCCTGGCCTTCGAGGTCGCACTACGGCGCTGCCGTCTCCACCGCAGGACGCGTAGACAGGTTCGTCAGGTGGCCAGTGGGACTCGCCAACAAATTCAAGACGTGAATCGGCATGTCGGAATTAACCTCGAGACTCCACTTTCCGAAGCCGTCGCCCAAGGCGCCGTCCAGGTCATCGGCACCGGCTTCCAACGCCTGGGCCGTCACGGTGCAAACCTTGCCAGCGGGAAGGGAAAGTCGGACTTGGCCTGCGGAGGCCCGCCCGGTGTCATCCACGCCGCTGATCGTGATCTCGGCCGCTTCGTCGCCCGAATTGATCAATCGCAACTGGCTCACCTGGTTGCGGTTGCTGCCGGGGTTGAAGATCGGCACTCGATGGATGCCGTCCACCGAGGGTACGGTGTCGTGCATGCTGGTCAGGAAGCCGTCTTCCGTACGTCGGATGTAGGCCAGAACATCTAGATCGAGCATGCTGGTGAGTTCCAAGCGCCAGTCGCCTTGACCCGCACCGACACCCTCGGGCAGGCCTTTTCCCGTCGCTCCCGCTTCGAGGTCCGCCGAGTTGAAATGCACGGTCTGGTTCGCGTTGAGAGCCAAGGCGACTGGCTGGTGGTCCGTAGCGGTGTCGTCGTAGGCCTTGATGCTCACCGAACCCGCCTCGCCGCGATTGATGACACGCACGAATCCCTGCCGTCCGTCCGGATCAGCGGCGGATGGAAAGAGGTAGACGTGGTGGGTGGTCTCGTCGCCGGCCGCAACCTTGTTGTCCGGCATGGTGGAGAGATTCGTCAGATGTCCGGTGGGCGTTTGCATGAGGCTCGAGACAAGGATCGGCTGATCCGACGCCAGGTCGAGCCGCCATTTCCCGGATCCGGAACCCAGCATGCCATCGAGATCGGTACCGTTTTCCAAGTTCCCCGCCGGTACGGTTCGCGCTTCACCCGCAGCGAGCGTCAGACTTGCCTCGCCGGACCTTGCCCCGGCGTCGTCGATTCCGGTGATGGTCAACTCGGCGTCCGCTTCCCCGCCATTTATCAGGCGGAGCAGGCTTTCCTGGTTGGTGTTCCTACCCGGGTTGAAGATCGGCACCGAATAGCCGTCCGCAACTGCGGGCACGACATCGTGCAGGCTCGTCAGAAAGCCGTCGTTGGTCCGCATGTAGGTAAGCACGGCCACGTCGTTGCCGCTCAACTCCAGCCGCCAGTCGGCCCCCTCTTCGTCCTCTTCGTCGATGCCCCGGGACAACCCCTTGCCGGTATTGCCGCGCTCCAGGTCGTTCGAGTTGAAGTGCACCGTCTCGCCGGGATCCATCGCCAGCGTCGTGGCGTGACGGTTGCCCATATCGTCTGCGGCGACGATGTGCACCACGTTGCGCTCCCCGTGGTTGATCACGCGCACAAATCCCTGTCGGGTCTCGTCGCTGGCCGACGCGAACAGCGGCACATCTTCGGACGGCCCCTCGGGATCGACGATGAGACCGAGCGCCGTGGCGCGGAGGCCACTACCGTCCTCTTCCACCGAACCGGCAAGACCCACGCCGTCGGGGAACGCGACCCCTTCGGTCAGTTGGACCTCGACCATCTCGTGCCGCTCTCGTTGTGCATCCTCGGTGGTCGCTACCGTGAACACTGCCGCCGTTTCGCCGGCGGTAACGGTGACGCTGTCCGACTGGCTCATCGGGTAGTCGTCACCCGCCGACGCCGAATTCTCCAACACAGCCCAATCGACGATGACGTCTTCTTCCGCCGCTGGTGCGACCCGCACGACGAACTCCATCTCGCTGCCTTCCACGGCCGACCCGGCCGCAATCGAGACCCCGATGTAGGTCAGATCGACGTCGCGTTGCAGTAGCGCAGGAACATGGACGCTGAATGCGGCCTCGCTCAACGGATTGCCTTGAATATGCACGATGTCGCCGTTGCGCAACCGGGTATTTGATGCCAACGGTTCGATATCGCGGATGTCGTTGTTGGATAGGTCAACGTAGCTCAGCCGTCTCAGGTTCGCGAGCGGCGAGACGTCGCGAATCCTGTTGTTCTGCAGGTGGACCTCCACCAGTCGGATGAGGTCCGCCAGTACCGAGATGTTGGCGATGCCGTTGTTTCCGAGATCCAGCAACGCCAGCTGGTCCAGACCGGCCAGGGGGGAGAGTTCCGAGATCGAGTTCTCGCCCAGCCAAAGCAAGCGGAGGCGTTCCAGATTCTTCAACACAGCGATGTCGCTGATGCCGTTTCCGTTCAGGCCCAGCGTGTCGAGGGCCTCCAGATTGGCCAGGGGCGAGATGTCCGCGACGGCGTTCCCGTTCAGATGCAGGGCCTCAATAATGGAAAGGCCGGCCAACGGGCGAATATCGGTGATCTCGTTGTCGTCGAGGCCCATCCAGAACAGGTCCACCAGATTCTCGAGCGGGGTGAGATCGCTGATCTCGTTGCCCCACAGGTCCAGGTAGTTCAGGCGCGTCAATCCCGCGAGAGGACGGACATCGACGACATTGTTGAAGTTGAGGTCGAGGGTGGTGAGGTTCGTCAATCCGGTCAGGGGCGAGATGTCGGTGATTGATTCGTCCTCGCAGGCGGCCCGACCCACGAAGTCGTACCGGTTCGCGCACCGGAGGATCAACACCTGCAGGGCCGCGAGCTCGGCAAGCGGTGCGATGTCGAGGATCCCGGTCTCGTCGAGCCACAGCCGCTCCAACGCCGACAGGTCCGCGAGCGGTGACAGATCCTGCAGCGGATTCCCCGTGAGACTCAAGTCGACCAAGCCCTTGAGCGGCGCTAGGCCGTCGAGGTCCTGAAACCCGTTTCGGTCGAGGAACAGCCCCTTCAGGCCACCGAGGTGACCCAGCGCGGACAAATCCGACACCGCATTGTTGAACAGCAGCAAGGTTTCGAGCCCCGTCGCAGCCTCCAACCCGGTAAGGTTGTCGACCTTGTCTTCGTCCGTGCCGGAGGCGTCCAAGACCCTCAACGAAGCCAGTTCCTCGAGCGTGAAATCTCCGTCGAGGGGCTTGTTCAGCGCAAGCAATACGGCATCTCGCAGGTGCGAATCCGCGAATTTCGGTTCGCCGTCGTCGTTCAGGATCGTTCCCGTCGCCCGGGTCCCATCGAAGCTCAAGACGACGCCGGCGGGCGGTTCAGGCGTTGTCGTGACCAGCGTGACCGTGAACGTATCGTCGGCTTCCGGTATGTCGTCTGCGAACGTTTCGACCGATATCGTCGCCGCGGTCTGATTCGCCGGAATGGTGACCTTGCCGCTGACATCGGCAAAGTCGAGGCCGGCCACGGCCGTCTCTCGCTCTAATTCCCATTCAACCTCAACCGGCGTGTCCCGAGCTTGTGAAAGACTCACCGAGAACGATAGCATCTCCCCCTCGGCAGTCTGCGAATCCGCGACCGACACCGTCGGACCCACCGTCACGTAGACGCCGTCCGAACAGTTCTCCGTATCCGTCTCGCCGGGCACGGCATCAACGCACAGGCCGTAGTAGTAACCGCCAGCGTCCGGTGCCGTCTCCAAATGGGTGGGGTTGTAGCTGTCCTTGGCACCCAGCGGTTCCACGGAATAGCTCGCCAGTTCGACGTCATCCGACGTGATCGTCGGATCCGCAGACCGGTAGAACTTCACCACCGTAGCGCCGGATTCTATCCTCCCTTCGTTCCTCACCACACCGATGAGAATGATGTTGGTCTGCCCCACGTCCCATGCCCGGTTGGTGATCAGCGGCGTCGCGGTGAGGTCCGGCCCCGCCTCGCGGAATCCCGCGATGACGTGACGCGTGTCGTTCAGGCCGCGCCGCGCATCGGCGGCCTCGTCACCCTCGGCGATGCCCATGGGATCGCCCTCGTATTCCTGGTCTGGATTCGAGAAGCGGAGCAACTCCTGACAAACGAAGCCGGCGTCGCTGCACTCGTTCGGATAGGACATGATCGTCCGCCAGCGCGACTCCGCCGGCGCGCCTTCCTCGAAAGTCGCCCGGTTGACGTAGCCGTGGCTATAAGGAAACGGCGTGTTACCCGAGTCGACGTAGCGGTCGTGCCGAAGTCCCATGTTGTGGCCAAGTTCGTGGGCGAAGGTCAAGCCGCCGCAGCCGTGGTCGGTAAGACCGAACCCCAATCGCTCGAACAAGGGTGACACTTGCCACATGATGAACGCGATTCCGCACACGCCCGATACATCCGCAATGATGTGAACGAGGTCCGATCCAGACTTCTCGCGCAGTTCGTGGACGATGTCCATGTGTCCGTCCGAAGGATTGGCAAGCCGGTTGAGGTCGAGGCTCGCGCTCCCCGACTCCTGGTAGTCCACTTCCACCACCCGAGTCAGGAATATCTGCTGGTCCACGCCGCTGTCCGCGAATGCCTGATTCGCCTCGGCCACGAACAGTTCCACCTGTGCGATCGCGGGCAATATGCCGCCGATCGCGTCCCTCGCCGCCGGCGTGTAGACCACGAGGACATCGACCACCGATTCGTGGTCGTCGGCGGTTGCCGACGTTAGGTTGGTTGCCGAGCCATCGTATCCACGGTACAAGGACTCGGGTGGGCGTAGGGGTTCCCCGAGCGGAGGCAGCGTGGACGGGTCCACCAACCTGATATGACAGACCCCGTCCACGGCATCGATCGTGTACGTTCCGGAAGACGTGCGTACCGTGCCCTTGACGATCTCCCCGCTCACCACGATCGTCGCGGTTCCGAAAAGCACTCCCTCAAGACGACCCGCCAATGAATAACCGCCGGACCCCGTCGGGGCGATGCGCAGGTCGACCGCCCTGAAGGCAACAT
The DNA here is from genome assembly GCA_028819775.1 of Gammaproteobacteria bacterium. The sequence goes on from JAPPKV010000351.1 coordinate 6,619, forward strand.
CGTCGAACAGGTTGAGATAAAGGCTCGCGGACTGCCCCGCTTCGAGGGTCCTCTTGACGAGGGCGAGGCGTTCGAAGTCCACGCGCACCTCTCGGTGGCGAACGGTGTCGCCGCCTCGGGTCGGCATCCTGGCCGTCGAGCGCAATGGCGCCCTATCGTCCTCGTCGCCCGGATCGACGGCAATCGGCTCGCGCGGCTGGAACAGGCCGCCCTCCTGCGCCGCGACTCCGCTACCGGCAAACGTCAGCGCCACAGTCAGCAAAGCGACCAGACGTCGCTGGAAGGCGGTCCCCAAATCGAATGACATAGTAGCTCTCGATCGCATCACATGACCTCGAAAGACCTCGATCTGCTCGCCCAAGCCTGCAATCCCGCCTCACTCATTGCAATCGAATTCGACGCGGCCAAGCCGTCGGAATGAACGGGCTCGCGGGTGACAGTAAAGCGTCGCCTGCGGTAGGCTGACACCTTGGTGCGATGGGCAAGGCCACCTTCTTCCGCTCCTTGCGAAACGGCACTCCCGGTAGAGACAAGACAACACGAGAGACGAATTTCCTATGGGCAACGGAACAGCAGTCCTGGTTCGCACCGCCGCTAAACGCGGAGAATCCACCGAGCGGAACGTCGAGTTGCCCACCTACGACCGCGAACGCTTGCAGGATGTCGGCTTCATGACCGCCATGACGTTGACGCTGCTCGGCAACTATGCCCAAACCGGTCACTTCGGCGGCCCCCTTGCCTACACGCCGTACAACGTCACGCTTCACCTTGCCGGTCCGGAGCACGGCGGGCTGCGTTACGACTACCGCCGACCGAAACACCCCTTCGGCGACCGGTTGCTGCTTGCGGGCGGCCACAACATCCCGACGCTCTACGCCCTGTGGATGATCATGGGCGAAGCCATGGCACGCCGACACGCAGCGACCGGGGATTCCCGCTACCGGGTCGACCCCAACGTCGCGCTTTTGCCCATCGACTGTCTCGGCTTCCGCCGCGGCGCCGGCGTACTCGCCGGCCTGCTCGAGGACAACGGTCTGATCGACGATCCCTTGTTCGCCCAGGCAAAGCTGCGCGGCATTCGCTCCCTGGCGGGTCACGCGGAGACCACCGACCTCATCAACGACGTCAACGGGGGCCCTTCCGGCATCGGCATCGCCACCGCAGCGGGCAAGGCCGCGTTCTGGGATTTCATGGGCG
>JAPPKV010000292.1 GCA_028819775.1 Gammaproteobacteria bacterium
GCCCGGAAGGATAGCGAGTAACTTGCTATCCTCAAATCACTTATCCACTCAGACCATCAGGCACCCGAGCTAACTAGGAAACTCACGCTAGGTCGGCCGCCTTCGGGCTGATATCGATCCCAACCCACTCTCGACCGCGCGCATGTGCCGCCACCAGCGTGGTCGCACAGCCGCAGAACGGGTCGAACACCAAGTCCCCTCTGTTGGAACTCGCCATGATGATCCGGTCCAGAAGGGCCAGCGGCTTCTGCGTGGGGTAACCAGTGCGCTCCTTTGCCCACGGCATGACGGCGTGGTGCTCCCATACGTCGTCCGGCAACTTCCCCACCGCGAGGTCTCGATCTGAGCCGTCCGCGCGCGTCTGTCCGTCCACCCACTTATAAGGGCTCCGAACCTCGTCGGCGTTGAACGTCCAGGACTTCGACCGGCTATAGAATAGCAGTACGTCATGTTTGCGTGCCCAGCGTCGCTTTGAGGCACCCCCGCCAGAGTAGTACCAGACAAACTCATTCTGGAACTGCTTACGGCCGAAGATAGCGTCCATGAGCAGCTTCAGGTAGTGGCTCATCGTGTGATCGCAATGGAGATAGATGCTCCCGGTCGGCTTGAGAATCCTTTGCATCTCCCGCAGCCTGACCGCCATATACACCAGATACGACTTGTCGCTGGGAGTCATCGCCGCCAGGATCACCCGCTGCAACGCGGGCGCAGCCTCCTCCAATAGGTTGATCCATTCAACATCCAAGTCGGTCAAGGTCCAGGTGTCTTTGAAAGCGGCTCCGGCTGCCTTGCTGCCGATGGGGGCCGCGTAGTCGGCTTTGCTGTTGAACGGCGGGTCGGTCACGAGCAGATCCACGGTCTCGCTGTTCATGCCTCGCATGACGTATAGATTGTCGCCGGTCCATATGGTGCTCGGTGCGAAGTTCATAAGCATGCATTCTTGTCACTTTCGCGGTTTGGGTAGTAGGATGGAGTGTCCAATCGGAGGCAACCGGGGAACCGTATCGCTCCCCGGTCATGCGCCCTCAGCTCAATGGTAGAGCTGGCTTCCCTCCCAGTAGTCGGGTTGCGGGTTCGAATCCCGTCGGGCGCTTGTATGCCTCCTGAAGGCCCGGTGCTTGAAATGGTAACCAGACGCCCCCGGCAAGGTGCGTATAGTCGGTTCGATTCCGACCCGGGCCTCTATGAGCAAGTTAGCCCAACCAGTTGACAGGCCGTCAATTATGCGCCCGTCTTTTATTGCGCCCAAGTCCGTACGGGCTACGTCCAGGAGGCCCGATGCACATTGAGCACGTAGTCTCTCGGACGGTGGGAAAGCGCAAGTACTATACTCACCGCTTCGTCATGGAGCATAGGAGGGTGCGCGGCCGCCGGCGCCGTACGGTGCTAAACCTGGGCGTGCACTTCTCGGTGCCCAAGCGCCAGTGGAACCTACTGTGCTTCATGGTAGAGTGCCGCCTTAGACCCGCCGGTTTACTTGATCTCGACTCGCCCGAACTCGTGCCGGTGGCTGAAGATATTACCCGGCGGGTGCGCGCCAAATGGGAATCTTCCGAAGCCGGCAAAGACGACGATCTACCGTCGGCAATGGACGCAGATGCTTGACCTGCTGCTACGCATTTAGTACGCTTTGGATGTGAATAGGCTCAGCACAGAGAAGCGCGTTCAGATCATCGGGATGCTGGTCAAGGGCATGTCGATGTGGGCAATCGCTCGGGTCGCGGGCGTCTCCTTCAACACCGTCGCCAAGCTGCTCATGGACGCTGCCGACGCGGCGGCGGCGACCCATGATGAGAACGTGCACGGCATCGCGGGGCGCCGGCACATCCAGTGCGACGAGATATGGAGCTTCGCCTACTGCAAGGAGACCCGCGTGCCGTACGCGAAGGCCGCGCCGCAGGAAGCTGGCGACGCGTGGACCTGGAGGGCGCTGGACTCCGACAGCAAGCTGATCGTCAGCTACCTGACCGGCCCCCGCGACAGCCAGTCGGCGTTGAACTTCATGGACGATCTGATCCATCGGATCACCGAGCGGCCGCAGATCTCAACCGATGGTTTCAAGGAGTACCGGGAAGCCGTGAACGATGCATTCGGCGGCGACGTGGACTTCGCACAGCTTATCAAGGAGTACGGCAAGGACGAGGACGCCGACGAGCGCAAATACCGCCCGGCGAAGTTTACCGGCATGGAGATCGGGTTCACGAGCCTGACCAACGCACTCTCCAAGAAGCAGGAATACCTGTGCGCGGCGACGGCCCTGTACTTCTACTCCTACAACTGGGTGAAGCCACATGGCTCGGTGCGGACGAAGCGCAACAACCGGATCACGCCGGCGATGGCCGCCGGGCTCACCGACCGCCCCGCGACGCTGGAGCAGTTGGTAGCGCTCATCGATGAGCGCGCCCCCGCCGTCAACTACGTCCGGAAGTACGGGCCCAAAAGCGCAAAGTGAAATGATACACTACCCAAGGGAGAGTGGGTTGACGTTCCCACGGAATACGCCTACAACCCACCCTCATCCTGTCCAACCAGGACGGCCTCCCATGACCGCCTTTTGGTTTCCGCGACCACGTCGACCACCCGGAAATCGGAACTGCGGCTCAGTCAACACACACCGACCAACTCGCGCATCTTGTCGCGACCTGTTGACGCGCTGCACCACTCGGCGTCGCGCTCTCGCGATTGCGCCAGATATGAAAGTCGACACCACGACGTGTCCGCGAAAGACCTGTAAGCGTTGCCCCGGTGATCGGCGTCGTGGGTGCTCGTATTCCTCCTCGTCTTACACGGTCACGCGTCTAGCGCTTCTCTAGAGGGACCACTTCATGGAGCGTGTGCACAAGTTCTTCATTTTTCCCTCAAAGCGCATGAAAGCACGATCGTCGCCCAGCAAATCGGCATTCGTATACGCTTTAGAACAGATCGCTCTCAGCTCTCGACGGTCATCTGAGTTCGCATTTCGGTACTCTGATGCTAGCGAGAATCCAGCAACGAGCGAGATTGCTAACACGGCGCTACACAGCGAAGCTATGGTACCCTTGCGATCATGTATTGTGAACAAGTAAATTGCGACGCCGCCGAGTAGAGCTAGGAATGCCGGGATAATGTCTCCTACTGCGGGTGCTCGACTCATGCCACCGGATATCCCTGCCGCTGCACCGACCAAGGCGAGAGCCCCAAGCGTAATCAAGTGACCGCCCAAACCGGGTTCGGTTCCCTGTTGTGATCTTCCTTGGCGCCTGCTGCGAACAATCACCAGAATTAAAGATGGTACCAACAGTCCAACAATAGCAGCACTTAGGAACCGAGCCGCAATTTCTAAGTAGTAGATCATTTCATGAGCTCACTACCGCGAACTAGCACGTATACTCTCATTCCGTGCCGAAAAACCACAGGGATCACGTAGAACGCCGTTTCAGACATCGGATAACCGTGCCTGAAGACATGCTCCAAATCGCTTCTTTCCAACGGATGGCTTCGTTTGATTAAGACAGGATTTGTTCCTTCCCTCATCACAGCATAGGCAGGCATGTCGACATCCGTAAGAACATAAGACTCTACCACGTAGTATGGTTCGGTCGGTTTGAATGGACCAACGGGAGGATCTCCGTTTGTTGGGGGAGTAGTCGGGTCTACACACTCCCACGGTCCTACCGGACATCCTTCCGGATCACCACTTGTATGCCCACTGACCGCCACTACCATTAGAGCTATCACAAACCATGATATGTCGAGTCGTTTCGAACACACGTTGTCCTCATTCATCTGGCAAATGAACCTCTTCGATGTCCGCATGAGATGGGCGCGAGCGTTGGGAAGAACAAACCATCGTCATTCGGTCCATATCCACTACGATACAAATAGCGGTATTCTCTGAGGGAGATTCTGAGTGACTTCAGTTTTTTCACGGACGCAGCGTGGTGGACGATCACTGTTTTTCTACTGTGAGCCAGTAATTGCCGTCGGGGTATGTGGTACTGTCTACCCACTGCTGGTCTTGTTCTATCCATTCGAGTTCTTCCCAGTGGGGGGATACGACCATCCTGGATGGGTTGTCGGTGGGGGCGAAGGCCCAACGGGACACTAGGCCTTGCCACCAATGCTCGTCGGTGGCAAGGATGCTCTCCCCGTCGTGCAGCGCATCCTCGACGGTCAGCATGATGAAGAGCTCTTCGTGGTTGACTTGGTATGTGCCGGTCAGAGTGAAGACATACTCCTCTCCGTCGTCGTCGGCAACGATGGAGACGGTGAATTGGGTAGGAGTGATCACTATGTTCCAATTGTCATCGTCTCCAATCCCGGTCCACGTGCCGAGTAGATTGGATGGCGGAGGGCTCGGCACCCCTTGATGCCACTTGCACTCACGAAAATCCAATTCCTCATCAGGGTTGTCCCAACGCTGTACACACAAGATCGTTCGGTCCTCATTCCACAGGTAATTCTTACGCACTCTGACACGCTGATCGGGAGTATCATCGTCATCGTCATCGTCGTGATCGTCCTGCCAGGTCCTGGTGATCGTAGTGTCGGTGGCTTCCCAAGAACCGCTGTGGTTCCAGTAGTGATCTACCGCGGTGATTCCAGTCATGTAGTGTGACCGACTCATGACGTATCTGCTCTTCGTGAACGTCAGCGTGTCGGTGAACGTGCCTACCATTTCATCATCTTCGTACCAACCTACCGTGGATTGCCACGAGCCGATGAACGAGCCGACGAGCGAGGATTGCACCTTGACGGTGAGGGTCAGAGTAGCCTCATCGCCGCCGGCGGTCGTTGCCGTGTAGGTCAGGGGGAAGGTGCCTGGCGTGGTCGGTGTACCGCCGAGTACACGGGTGGCCGGATTGAATGCGAGCCCCGGCACCATGGGGGTCACGCTGTAGGTGATGTCACCGGATCCGCCCATTGCCTCCGGTAGCGTTACGTCGGTCATTGGGGTGCCGGCGGTCAGGGTCGGAACCACGTCGACCGTGAGGCCCTCGGTTCCGAAGCTCAGGTCCTTGGGTTTCATGGCGGCTTGGGTGCACGCAGCCATGAACACGACTGCGGCAACGGCGGCAAGCACGGCGGGCCCGCGCGAAATGACGGACAATCTTATTGTCATTCTGTTCTCCTTCGTGTGTTGGGATTCATGATTCTCTTCGGGTCTGTTCGCGACTGGTACGTTGGAACGATTGGTGCGCTCGCGTCCTGCATACGGCCGCCGCGGGGTACGAGTCCTTTCGTGATCCCATGGCAGGGGCCGGTTGTCTGGTATGTCTCGCGCATGTGGACCGGACGGTGCGCGTCAGGAGCCGCGACTCGGGGACGGGTTGGGTGCGAACGCTGAGCAGGCGGTGCTGTTCCGCCAGGATGTCGCCGGTTAGCGAGCTATAGGTGTGTGTAGCAAACTACGTGCCAAGACGGCAGCCGCCACCGTTGCACTCGACGCGCGAGCACCGGTACGGGAGATATGAACGCCACTGGGAGGAGTGCGCATGGTTATCACTCGCGGTGAGTGCATTACAAGCGTCAATTTTCGTTGCTCCTTGGGTTCGATCAACCCCTTATGCCCAATGTTCACCAAAGAAACACCGTTTTTCTCCGAATATTCACTATTTGACCATGTTTACGCCGTTTGCGGGCCGATGACCGGGCGTCACCGGCTGGTGATGTGCGGATTCGCTCGTGAAGACGTGGGCTATGTGCGGGGCTGCGTTGTGCGGCCGGCCAGGTACTCCAACTGGTGCGTGGCAAGGGCGAGGTTCAGCGCCTTCGGGAGTTCGGCCAGCCGCTCCGGGCGGCGCGTCCCGACGATCGCGTACAGGTTCGGGCCGTGCGACAAGACGTAGGCGATCGCCAATTGCGCCGTGGTGCAGCCGGCCTCCCGCGCGAGCGCGCCGGTGCGGTCAAGGCGTTCATCATTAGCGCGCCCGCCGTGTGCCGGGTGGCGCGCGCGGTGCCCGGCGGGGCGCAGCCGTCCGCTGCCGGGCGGGGACCAGGCCAGCACGCCGGTACCGGACGCGCGGTAGCACCTCAAGGCAGCCGGCGCCGGGAGCGGGGCTGCACCGGGATGTTGTTGGTCAAGTGCGCCGTGCCGAGGATCAACCGCGACGCCGGCAGCGGCGCATTGAGCGGAACGGACATCAGTTGACGGCGACCACCTCCCGCTGAGGCTGTCGATGGTTGAGCGGCTGCGGGCGAAATTGGGACGAAGCCGAGAACGCGGTACCGCCCTCACGGCAGGTTCAGTGGTATGGACACGGCAGCCTCCGGCTCGCGGTATACGCGGTAGGTTGCGATGTCGGTGCCGTTTCGGGACATGTGCATGTGGAACAGCGCGGTGTCGGTGGCAGGATCGTATTCGCTCACGGCGATCGTCGCGGACGGATCGGCCGCCCGCAGGCCGCGACGCGCGCCCCAGGTGACCAGCCAGTGGCCGTTGCTCAGCACGGTGACGCCTCCCCAATGGTCGGCGGCGCCCTGGCTTGCCGGGAGGCGGAACTCGCGCACGTAGGAAGCCTGGGTGCCGGACGAAACGTCGTACTCCGCCACGCGGGTGAACCGCGCCCGGTTCTTCCGCGGCCCGGAGCAGCCGATGCCGTTGTCGAACAGGACCAACCTGCCGCCGCCGGTCAGCGTCGCCTGGTGCTGGCCGCAGAACTCGTTGTCCGCACCGTCGTCACCCACCAGCTCCAGGTACTCGGTGCCGGCGGGTCGCGACGGCTCCGTCCCCCCGAGCTGCCACTCCACGGCTCCGGTGCTCCCGGAACGGTCGATGCGCAGCACCTGCGAGCACGTCCAGAACGAAGCGATGATGTCGTCTGCGGAGATCTGCATGGAGTTGAGGTGCGCGTAGTCCTTGCTCAACTCGCAGTCCGACCGCTCGAAGTGGTCCCAGGAGTTCCAGCGGAACACTTCGTCGCCGCTCGGCGTGACTTCCTGGATGACCGAGTCGAGATACTCGTCGCGGCACGATTGCGGGGCCGCGCACGGGTCACGCGTCGCTGGTTGGTAGGCAACGAACAGGAAGTTCCCCTCGCGGGTGATCAGGAAGTCGTGCGGGTCGGCGCGATTGAGATCGCCGACGACGTTCACGGTGCGTATCGCGGCGAGTTGCCGATCGAGCAGCTCCACGCCGTCTTGCCGGCTGACCGAGTAGCGGACCCGCCTGCCGTCGATCAGCGGCCCCGTGACGTGCGGCCTGAAGTTCCACAGGGTGGCGTTGCCTCTGCGGTGGAATCTCGGTACGCCGTTGTTGTCGACGATCGCCAGGAAACGCCTCGGGGTGACGAACAACAGTCCCTCCGACACGCGCGCCGACTTCTCCAGGATGCGGATGCGGGGAAAGTCGGCGGGCAGCCCGCTGCGGCGGGTCGGGCGGCGGGGGACGCAGGCGACCGGCAGCGACCGGCCGGGCGCGTTGCGGCGGGTGGCCGGTGGCAGGTAGGATCGCGGCAGATGTATAGCGGCCCGTGGCGTACACCCAGATGCATTCGAGCGGCGATCCATCCCGACTGGCCGCTCGCGGTGCGACGCCGGGTTCCTCCGCGGCCACTGCGAGCGTTGGACCGCGGGAACTGGCGGCCGCTCCTGGCCGTGCTGCTCGTCATGTGCGTGGGGGCGGGCATCCTGCCCGGCCAGAGCGCCACGGCCGGCGACGGCGCCAAGGCGGAGGAGTTTCGCCAGCAACTGCCGCTGGGGGCGGTTACCGGCGACGCGGCGACGCTGCGCCAGAGGATACTGAGTGCTACCAGCTATCGGATGACCGCCGGCGACACCTACG
>JAPPKV010000336.1 GCA_028819775.1 Gammaproteobacteria bacterium
GCTGGTGCACGATCAACGGCTCGCCGGCAACTGGAATCAGCGGTTTGGGAATGCGCTCCGTAAGCGGGCGCAGGCGTTCGCCGCGCCCGGCGGCCAGGATCATGGCCCGCACGGCAACTCCTCGAGCCGGTCGGCTACCCGGGTGAGCAACTCGTCGTCGATCCAGGCGGCGAATCCGGCGGTCTCGGGGTAGCCCCGGCCGAGGCGCGAGATGCGATCCAACACGGGGACGATGTCGCCGAGATGACTGTCCCGCCCGCGGCTCAGATGGAGACGGGCGAAAATGCCCACCGCCTTGAGTTGGCGTTGAATGGCGGTAAGGTCGAACGCGCGTTCGTAAGCGCCCTCCTCGCAGTCAAGGTCGGCCAGCTCGAAGAAACGGTGTCGCCACCTTGCCACCCGCGCTTCGTCGAACTCGACGTAGCAGTCACGCAGCAACGACGCGATGTCGTAGCAGCAGGGACCGAACAGGGCGTCCTGGAAGTCGACGATACCGACCGTCGCGTCGTCTCTCCAGATGAGGTTGCGGCAGTGGTAGTCGCGGTGCACGGTGCGCTGGGGCACGCTCTGGGTCGCCTCGACCAGGGCATCCGCCACCCCGGCGTAGGCTTGGGGAACATCGACGCCGACGAACCGTCCAAGTAGCCAGTCGGTGAAGATCGCCAGTTCGTCGCGGAAGCGGGACGTCGTGTAGGGGGGAATGTCCTCGGTTACCACGGACTGCAGCCTGACCAGGTCGTCAACCGCGGCGTCCAAGGGTCCGTCGACCTCGCCGCCTGCGTAGGCTGCGGCGAAGTCCCGTTCGCCGAGGTCTTCAAGGAGTAGCATGCCGCGGTCGAAATCGGTCGCGTGCACCCGGGGAGTATGCAGGCCGTGATTCCTGAACAGGTCCGTTAGGCGGGCGAACTGCGGGTTATCCTCCGTATCCGGTGGCGACAGCATGGCGACGAAGGTGGACATGCCAGTCGAGACGCGAAAAAAAAGGCGCGTACTGGCCTCTACCGGCAGGCGGGCCAGTTCGATGCCGTTCGTGCCGAGCGTTTGTTCGACCCAGGCGGCAAGTTCCGGGACGTCTTGGCTCACCCGGCGATTGTCCCCAAGAAGGCGCGGGATTGACACCGCTAGTCTATTGCTGGCCGTCGTGGCACCCCTGTCCGTTGGCGAGGAGCTAGCCGAAGTGCTCTGGCAGGAGGGCTCGCAGGGCGATGTGGGTCTTTACCAATGCCCGGGCCGCTATGTCTCGCCGCCGATGCCGTTTCCCTGGGATTCCGACAGCACGACGTTTCCCTTGGAGGTCATCGCCACGGAAATGTCCTCGCGGGAGTCCCGCGTCGAAGCCGACGGCGACGTGGAGGTCCGCCAGGGCAACCGGCGTCTCGCCGCCGGCTCAGCGACCCGCGACGAAACCTCGTCGAGAGTGTGGGCGAGGCATGACGTACGCTTCGACGAACCGGGCTTGAGCGTGCGTGGGGCCGAGGCAAGTCTGGATTTGGATTCCAACCAGGCGATGGTCGAGGACGCGGAGTTCGTGTTGACCGACCTCCAACTGCGAGGACGCGCAACCCGGATCGCGAGGCGAGGCGAGATCGTGGAACTTGATTCGGCGACCGTCACCAGTTGCCCGCCCGGCGCTGCCCGGTGGCAGATCCGCGCCCGGTCGATTCGCCTCGATGCGGCTGCCGACACGGCGACCTCCCGTCACGCCCGCTTGCAGCTAGGCGGCGTACCCGTGTTCTACTCGCCCTATCTGCGATTTCCCGTGAGCGACCAGCGAAGCAGCGGGCTCCTGGTTCCCGACATCTACGAAGGACGGGACGGCATCGACCTGTCGGTGCCCTACTACATCAACCTGGCCCCGAACTACGATGCAACGCTCACCCCGCGTTGGATCGCCAGACGCGGTCTCGGCGTCGAAGGCGAGATCCGGCATCGGAGCCGGCAGACGGACACGGAACTCGACGCCGCGTTCCTTCCCGGGGACCGGGACTACGATGGCGAGTTTGCGCGAACCGACGCGGCAAACGCGCAGGGGGGGTTCTCGCCGTCCGATCGGTGGTCCCTCGACATCGAACACCGCGGTCGCTGGGGAGATTTCGCCACCGAGGTCGACGTCGCGGCGGTCAGCGACAACGACTACTTCGGCGACTTCGCCCTGGAGGACGGCGTCGCCAGCCGCGTTGCGCTCGAACGCCGTGGCGAGATCGGGTACCGGCGCGGGGGACTCGAGGCGCGGCTTCTGGCACAGGGATTCCAGCGCCTGGAATCCGGGCCCCGGTCCTATCGGCGGCTGCCGGAGATCGGTGTTTCGTATGCGGGCTCGCTCGCCGGTCCGCTCGGCTGGTCGATGGGTGCCGCCTGGGCGTCGTTCGACTCCCCGGCGAGTGCCGCGGTGTCCGGCGAGCGGTTGCACTTCGATCCCCGAATGCGGCTCGCTCTGAACCGGCCCTGGGGATTCGTCAATCTCTCCGGCGGGGTGCGCCGCACCCGCTACGATCTAGCCAATGCGCCGGTCGGCATCGATCCGCGGCCACGACGCCAGATCGGCATCGGCGTACTCGATGCGGGCCTGTTCCTCGAGCGCGACGTCTCCTTGTCGTCGGGACGGGCGACGCAGACTTTGGAACCGCGTCTCTACTATCTCCGCCAGTCCTACGCGGACCAGGACGCCCTGCCGAGATTCGATGCGACGGAATTGACTTTCTCGTACCGGCAGTTGTTCCGGGACAACCGCTACGCCGGTTTGGACCGGATCGGCGATGCCAACCGACTGTCGATGGGCGTCGCTTCCCGGCTATTGGACGCGACGGGTGCCGAAGTGCTCGCGGCCCGTCTTGGCGCGTTGGTCCATTTCGACGTTCCGCAGGTCGGGCTTGGCTTGGCACCCCGGCCGGATCCGGACTTGGTGGGTGAGTTGGCGGGTCGGCTCGGAGGAGTGCGGATCGTCTCGCGGCTGGCGTGGGATGCCGGTGGCGGCGAACTCGGCGAACTCGGCACCGGACTGGCCTACCGTCGGGATCCTCGAAGGATCGTCAACATCGCCTACCGGCGCCGGTTTCCCGACATCGACCAAACCGATGTCGCGTTGCACTGGCCGGTGCCGGGCCTTGGCGATCGGGTCAGCGTCTTCGGGCGATGGAACCATGACTGGCGTCACGGTCAAATAATCGAGTCCTTTGCTGGACTCGCTTACGCGACTTGCTGCTTGGCGGTGAAGCTGCTGTGGCACCGGACCATGGATGCAGCGCGCAATCTGCCCGGCTCGGCGACGACCCCGGAGTCGGGCTTGATGCTGCAGATCTCGTTCAAGGGCTTGGGCGGTTTTGGCTCGAAGGTTGATTCTCGGCTGGTTCGTGGCATAAAGGGCTACCGTCCGGGCGGGGATGACGTTGGCGACAACGTTGCACACAACGGCAAGGGATAGGGAACTATGCAATTCGGATTGACAAGGCGCACCACCGCGACGGCGGCTGCCGTTTGCGTGGCTACGGTTGGGAACCTCGCCGCCGCGGCCGAGCAGGGGACACTCGACAGCATCGTCGCCGTCGTGAACGACGACGTCGTGCTGATGAGCGAGTACGAGGGTCGCTTGGCGGAGTGGATGCCCCGGCTGAACGAGTCGGAGCGGAACAACCCGCTCGTGCTCAGCACATTGCGCGAACAGGTTCTCGACCTCCTCATCGCCGAAAGCATCCAGCTTCAGGAGGCGGCACTGCGCGGCATCGACGTAGACGACGAAACGCTGACGCGGGCTGTCGCCGAATTCGCCCGTCAGAACAACATGACGCTGGCGGAGTTCATCGCCGACGTGGCGGCGCAGGGGAACTCCTACCGGGCGCTGCGCGAACGGATTCGCCGCGACATTACGATCGAACGGGTGCAACGCGCGGTCGTCAACCGTCGGGTTTTTGTCGCCGAGCGCGATGTCGACGAACTGCTCGCATCGCCGTTCTTCGAGGAGGCGATTTCGGACGAGTACCGCCTCGGCCACATACTGTTGGAGGTCACGCCGGAAATGACCTTGGCGCAGATAGACGAGGTCCGCGAGAGAGCGGACGGTCTGGTTGCCGAACTGCGCCAGGGCGCGGACTTCGCGGCGGCCGCGATCGAACACTCCTCGGCGCCTACGGCTGCCGCCGGCGGTGACTTGGGCTGGCGCAAGGAGAGCCGTATTCCCAGCCGCTTCTTGGACGTCGTCGGGCTGGAAATCGGTGCTGTTGCGGAACCGTCTCGGGACGCGTCCGGGTTCCACATCGTCAAGATGATCGACAAGCGAGGCGCATCCCAGCAACGGGCGGAGCAAACCCTCGTCCGGCACATCCTTCTTTCCCCGTCCGCTATCCGCTCGGACGAACAGACCCGCCTCGCCATCGAGGAGATTCATAGTCGAATCGTCGCCGGGGAGGACTTCGCTGAATTGGCGAGAGAGCAATCCGAGGATCCCGGCACGCGGCTTGCCGGCGGGGATCTGGGCTGGACGACGACGGACGGTCTCGATCCCGCGTTCCAGAGGATGATGAACCTAACGGGAGTAGACGAACTCTCCGAGCCGTTCCAGAGTTCATTCGGATGGCACATACTGGAAGTTCGCGGTCGACGTCTGCAGGACATCAGCGAAGAGGCGCGGCGCAACTACGCTTACCAGATGCTCGTGGAGAAACGCTTCGACGAACGGCTGGCCGAGTGGTTGACGGAGATCCGCGACGAAGCGTTCATCGAGCGTCGGGGAGAATTCTCCGAGCAAAGGACCAACCCGGTCGCGCCGTTCGGCGGCTGACACCGGGAAATGCGGGCCAGGCCACGAGACGACGGGGGCCGATCAGCGAAGCAGCGGGCGCTCGGCCAGCACTTTCTCACCGATGCATCCGCCATCGAGCGCATATTCGCGGCACTCGATGTCGACCCATCGGATCACGTTCTCGAGATCGGACCGGGGGCGGGAGCGCTCACGGCGCGGCTGGTACGCGAGGCCGGGTCAGTCGTCGCCGTGGAAGTCGACCGCGACCTTGCGGCATCCCTGCGGGCGCAACTTCCCGATGCCGACATCGTGTGCGCCGACGCACTCGAGGTGGACCTCGGCGGGCTGCTCGGCCGTGCCGGAAAGCGTCGGCGGCGGGTGGTGGGGAACCTGCCCTATAACATCGCGAGCCCGTTGATCCTTCGACTGTTCGACGACGACGTGGTCGCCGAGGACATGCACTTCATGGTGCAGGCCGAAGTGGCGCGACGACTTGCGGCAGCGCCAGGATCCAAGACCTACGGGCGGCTGTCCGTGATCGCGCAATGGCACTGTCACATCGAATTGCTCTTCGAGGTGGGGTCCGGGAGCTTCTCGCCGCCGCCGAAGGTTCGTTCGGCCTTCGTGCGGCTCAAGCGGCGACCGCTCTCGGATCGCCTGGACTGCGAAGGCACCGCGCTGGACCGCGTGGTTCGCATCGCTTTCGGGCAGCGCCGAAAAACGCTGGCCAATGCCTTAAAATCCCTTCCGGTCGATTGGACTGCACTGCACATCGACCCCAAGGACAGACCCGAGAACCTGAGCGTTGCCGAGTTCGTTGCCATCGCCAATGGTCTAGCGGTGGTACTCGGCCCGAGGAGTGATGGCGACAATACGGCATCGGAACTGGATTCGAGTGGGGCCCTTTGCCGCGTTCAAGCAAACTAGTGCGAACGTTGCACGACCGAGTTGACCCATGAACGGATTTGAAGTCAGCGTCGAGCCACGCTACATCCTTGCCGAATCGGACCCCGCCAAGTCCCGCTACGTGTTTGCCTACACCATTACCATCGCCAACCACGGCCAGGAAGCCGCCCAACTCCTAAACCGCTATTGGCTGATCACCAATGGAGATGGCAACCGGCAGGAGGTCCGCGGTCCGGGTGTGGTCGGCAATCAACCACGCATCGCGCCCGGCGAGGCATTTCGCTACACGAGCGCCTGCATCTTGGAGACCGCGGTGGGTTCCATGGGAGGCCACTACGAGTTCGTGAGCGACAGCGGTGAACGCTTCGAGGTCCCCATCGCGACGTTCTCGCTGGCCGTCCCAGACGCCGTGCATTGACGGGCGAGGGTCAACATTCCGCGGGCGACGACCGTCCGATGCCCGGTGCCACCTACCTCGTGGGCGACATCCAGGGCTGTTTCGAGAGTCTCAAGGCACTGCTCGTCGCAGTCGGCTTTGGCGACGCCGACCGGCTCTGGTGCGTCGGCGACCTTGTCAACCGGGGTCCGGCCTCTCTTGACGTGTTGCGTTTCGCGCGCGGCTTGGGCGAGCGGTTTGCCTGCGTGCTCGGCAACCACGACCTGCACTTTCTCGCCATGGTCTACGGCGGCCACCCGCACCGTGCGACCGATACGATGGAGAGCCTGCTCGATGCACCGGACTGCGCGGACCTGGCGGACTGGCTGCGGCATCAGCCCCTTTTCATCGACGGCGGCGACTGGGCCGTCGTGCACGCAGGTATTCCGCACATCTGGACCATGGGGATGGCGCGAGACAATGCCCGCGAGGTCGAAGCCGTGCTACGGGGACCGGGGCACGCCGGGTTCTTCCAGGCGATGTACGGCAACGAGCCCGCGCTCTGGCGTGACGAACTCGAAGGCATGGACCGGTATCGCGCCACCGTCAACTACCTGACCAGGATGCGCCTGGTCGATGACGACGGGCGCCTGGAGTTCGGCCACAAAGGCACGCTCGACGATCTGCCCGCGGGCTACCAACCCTGGTTCGCGTACCCGACGCAAGTCGCCAGGACGCTCTACTTCGGCCACTGGGCGGCGCTCGATGGCGCAACGGGGCAGGCTCGGATCATCGGTTTGGATACCGGTTGTGTCTGGGGACGCACCATGACCGCGGTTCGCCTCGAGGACGGGGCAATGTTCAGCGTTGCGGCTGTCGAGGGCTCCGCATGACAGGTGCTTCGTGGGTTGACGTCGGTGGGGGTGCGACGACGTATCTTGTCGGTGGGGCGGTGCGCGACCAGTTGCTGGGCAGAAATCCGACCGAGTTCGATTGGGTCGTCGTGGGTTCCACGCCGGAGGAGATGCTTGCGCGTGGCTTCAGCCAGGTAGGTCGCGACTTCCCCGTTTTCCTCGAACCGGAATCCGGCCAGCAATACGCCCTTGCGCGCACGGAACATCGAATCGGGCCGGGCCACGCCGACTTCGTGTGTCATGCCGCTCCGGACGTCACCCTGGACGAGGATCTGGCTCGCCGGGATCTGACGATCAACGCCATGGCCCGGGACAGGGATGGCGCCCTGATCGACCCGAATGACGGCCAGCGGGACATCCGCGGGCGCGTGCTACGTCACGTGTCGCCGACCTTCGCCGAGGATCCGCTGCGCGTATTCCGGGTCGCGCGGTTCGCGGCCCAACTGCCGGACTTCGACATTGCCGCCGACACCTTGGCGCTGATGCGCTCGATGGTCGATGAATTGTCGGCGCTTTCCGGCGAGCGCGTCTTCGATGAGCTCCGAAAGGCCGTCGGTTTGACGCGCCCCGAACGGTTCTTCGAGACCCTGATCGCCATCGGCGAGCACCACTGGTTCCGCGGCATCGATCTTCAGGCGACGGCGGATCTTCTTGGCTCGGCGGCGTTTGCGGATACGGCGACGGCCCTCGTCGGCGTGGGCTGGGTCAACGGCGCGGGGGCTGCGGCACGTCTGTATGGGGATCTACGGGCACCGCGTCGGATTCGTCGGGGCGCGGTTGCGCTGGCGCGCCATGGTGC